>CAYMKG010000096.1:0-4989 GCA_964391145.1 uncultured Planctomycetales bacterium | reverse complement strand
CGCTTAAGCCTTCTAACATTGCTCTGGAAGAGATTGCCAAAGGGAAAGTGAGGCTTAAAAAGAAAAAGAAATAAATCGGGATTTCGATAAAACGCCGCAAGAAAACAGCCAATGAAATCAAAGAGAGTAATATTAGGCGTAACAGCGAGTATTGCCATATATAAAGCCTGCGAGATAATTCGACAGCTCTTGAGGAATAATATTTGCATAAATGTAGTAATGACTGAGCACGCCGCGCACCTGATTAGCCCTCAGGTGTTTTCGTCTTTAAGCGGCGGCCGGGCATATTGGGATATGTTCGCCGATACCTATGATTGGAAGATACAACATATCTCTTTGGCAAAAGACGCTGACTTGGTTTTGATTGCTCCGGCGACCGCCAATATTATCGGCAAGCTCGCCAACGGCATCGCCGACGATTTATTAACCACGACGGTTATGGCAGTTAGGGCGCCGGTCTTAATTGCTCCGGCAATGAATGAGAATATGTATAAGAATAGAATTGTTCAGGACAATATACAGAAACTCAAAGGCCTTGGCTATAAATTTATTGAGCCCAACAGAGGCAGGCTTGCTTGCGGCGATGTTGGCGTCGGGCATCTGGCGGACATAGAGACGATAGTAAAGGCAGTTAAAAAACAATTATCGTTATAGCGGTATTGCGTTCTGATGCTATAACGCAATCCTTCGACAGGCTCAGGATTGCGTCCTGAGTTTATCGAAGGACGCAAAAACGCAAGTAACGCAATAACGAATATGGCGCGGTAGCCAAGTGGCAAGGCAGTGGTCTGCAAAACCATTATTCAGCGGTTCGAATCCGCTCCGCGCCTCTTTATTGCTAGCCGGGATGATGAAATTGGCAAACATGCAAGACTTAAAATCTTGTGTCCGAAAGGACTTGAGGGTTCGAGTCCCTCTCCCGGCAAAAATAAAATGGGCAATATAGATTAGGGCGGTTGGCGCAGCCTGGTTAGCGCGTCAGTTTGACATACTGAAGGTCACAGGTTCGAGTCCTGTACCGCCCATATTAGTTTATAGTTCATAGTATTATACAGGAGCAGGCGATGAAGAAGATATGGGAAAGAATTGGACCGATTTCTAAAGCAGACCGTAAGTTTGATATTGAATTCTGGCAGGCACAGAGCTCAAGTATGCGCTTTAAGGTAGCCTTTGACATGCTAAGAGATTACTATAGATTAAAAGGAAAGAAAATAAATGCTCATACCTTCCGATTACAAAGAACTATTGAAAATATTAAACAAGCACAGAGTTAAATATTTGTTGGTGGGCGCCTATGCAGTAATATATTATACTGAGCCGCGCTACACAAAGGATTTTGACATTTGGGTTGAGCCAGAGGCAAAAAATGCCAAAAAAGTTTATGAGGCGCTGAAAGAATTTGGGGCGCCACTAAAGGGTATCAGCGTAGAAGATTTCCTTAATAAAAACCTTTTTTATCAAATAGGGGTGGCACCGGTAAGGGTGGATATAATAATGGATATTTCCGGGATAGAATTTAATCTGGCCTGGAGAAATCGCAAGGTTGCAGATTTTGATGGAGTAAGGATAAATATTATCGGCATAAACGACCTTATAGAATCCAAGAAAAAGACGAGGCGGAGCATAGATAGTGTTGATTTAGAAAGTCTGCAACAAAGATTAAAGAAGTGGTCGGCCGCCGAAAGAAGCAAAGAAAGCAGTTGAAATGGAGGATTTGTCAACCTTACGGCATTCATGTTCACACGTGATGGCTCAGGCGGTTAAACAGCTCTGGCCTGATGCAAAGCTTGGCATTGGCCCGGCTATCGAGGATGGATTCTATTATGATTTTGATAAAAAAGAGCCTTTCTCTGAGGAAGACCTATCCCGCATTGAAGAGAAGATGAGGGATATCATTGGCAAAAACCCGCCATTTATTCGAGAGGAGATAGACAAAGACGAGGCCCGGAAATTGTTTACCGAATTAAAGGAAGATTATAAGATTGAACTCATCAATGCCTTGCCTGATGAGAAAGTCACAGTTTATAAGACAGGCAGGGATTTTGTTGATTTATGCCGTGGCCCTCATGTGGATTCAGCCGGCAAAATAAAGGCATTTAAGTTGCTCTCGATAGCCGGAGCATATTGGCACGGCATCGAGACCAATCCGATGCTGCAGCGGATTTACGGGACTTGTTTTGAAACCCAAGAAGAATTAGAGGAATACTTAAGAAATCTAGAAGAGGCAAAAAAGCGCGACCACCGCAGGTTAGGGCCACAACTGGGTATTTTCAATCTTTATCCCGATGAGGCTGGCGCAGGTATTGTATTTTACCATCCCAGGGGAGCTGTTTTAAGAACGATAATTGAGGACTACCTGAAAAAGGAACACCTTAAAAGAGGTTACCAAATAGTAATTACGCCGCATATTATGGAGGCCGGCCTGTGGCATGTCTCCGGGCACTATGATTACTATCGCCAGAATATGTACACATTGAAAGTCGAAGATAGGGAATTCGTTTTAAAACCGATGAATTGCCCCGGCCATATCCTGATTTATAAATCAGACATCAGGAGTTATCGGGATTTGCCGCTGAGGTTATTTGAATTAGGCACTGTCTACCGGCACGAGAAAGGCGGTGTTCTGCACGGCTTGATGCGCGTGAGAGGATTTACCCAGGATGACGCCCATATCTTCTGTACGCCGGAGCAAATTAAGTCTGAAGTCATCGGAATAATTGATTTTGTTTTAGAGGCAATGAGCGACTTTGGCTTCGAGGATTTATCAATAGAACTGAGCACCCGCCCGGAGAAATTTATCGGCACAGAGCGCGATTGGCAGGAGGCCACCGCCGCATTAGAAGATACATTAAAGGATAAGAAGCTTAGTTACGAAGTAAATCCGGGAGAAGGCGCTTTCTATGGCCCAAAGATCGACATCAAGATTAAAGATGCCCTGAGAAGAAAATGGCAGTGCGCAACCATTCAATGCGATTTTGCCCTCCCCCAAAGGTTCAATTTGAAATACATTGATTCTCAAGGAGAGGCAAAGCAGCCCATAATGCTGCACCGGGTTATTTTAGGGAGTCTGGAGCGCTTCATCGGTGTTTTAATCGAGCATTATGCAGGCAGTTTTCCTTTATGGCTTTCGCCGGTACAGGCAAGGATTATTTCAATAAAAACAACTTTGCAGGATTATACCGCTCAGGTAGAAACAGCGCTCAAAAATCATTCAATAAGGGTTGAGGTAGACAGTCGCAATCTTACCTTAGAAAAGAAGATTCGGGAAGCGGAGTTAGCCAAGATTCCATATCTTTTGATTGTCGGTGAAAGAGAGGTTAAATCCCAAGCCGTTTCGGTCAGAAAAAGAGGAAAGGGCGACATCGGCGCTATGTCGCTGGAGAAGTTTATAGAGAGAGCAAGAGAAGAGATAAATAAGAAGGGAGGTGGTCGGAATTAAAAAATTTGTACGTATAAATGAAAGGATTCGCGCTCCCCAGGTGCGCCTAATAGGCCCCGAGGGGAACCAGCTGGGAATCGTGCCATTGCAGAAGGCGATGGATTTAGCTAATCAACACGATTTAGACTTAGTTGAAGTTGCTCCGCAAGCAGAGCCGCCGGTTTGTCGCATTATGGACTTTAGTAAATTTAAATATGACCAGGAAAAGAAGGAGCGCGAAGCGAAGAAGCATCAGGTCAAGATACACCTCAAAGAGGTGCGCATTAAGCCCAATATCGACGAGCATGATTATCAGGTAAAACTTAAACAGGCAATAAGTTTTTTAAATAAGAGGGATAAGGTTAAAGTAAATCTTATGTTCCGCGGCAGGCAGATGGAGCATATAGACCTGGGCAGAAGGGTTCTTGATAGATTTATTAATGATGCCCAGCACGCGGGCAAGGTTGAAAAGGATTCCTCTATCGAGGGTAGAGTAATGTCAGTCGTGCTTGCTCCTCGATAAACCGCCAGAGAAAGAAGTTCTAATATGAAATTAAAAACGCACAAAGGTATTGCAAAGAGATTTAAGGTGACGAAGTCAGGCAAGCTCAAATATGCCTCCTGTGGTCGGGGCCACTTGCTAACCGGAAAAAACAGAAAGAGAAAGAGGTTTTTACGCAAGGCCCGGATATTGCAAGGCTCCGGGAGGAAGAAACACGTTAAGCAACTACTGCCGTATTCTTAATGCTTGAGTAGTTATTTCTAACGCAAGCCCGGCAGATAAACAAATAGCGGAGAGGAGAATTGGCTTATTGCAATAACTTAATCTGAAAGTAAAGGAGCAATATGGCTAAGGTTAAACACAGTCCAGCAAGGCGAAAACGAAAAAAGAAATTATTAAAACAAGCGAAAGGCTATTACGGCGACCGCAGCAAGCAGTATCAGCAGGCAAGGCGCACGGTTACTCGCGCTCTGGTTTATGCCTATCGCGACCGCAGAGCGAAAAAAAGAGATTTCCGCCGGCTTTGGATTGCCCGCATCAATGCTGCTTGTCGGGCTTCGGGGATTAAATATAGCCAGTTCATTAACGGACTGAAGAAAGCCAAGATTAGTCTGGATCGCAAGATATTGGCGGATTTAGCAGTTAGGGATAGTCGGGCGTTTAATAAGTTAGTAGAGATAGCCAAACAATAAGAAGCCGTTATTGCGTTATAGGGTTATAGCGTTATTGCGTTCTAACGCTATAACGCAAAAAACGCAAGTAACCCAATAACGAAAAGGTTATTCTATGTATATTATAATTGTTGGATGTGGCCGAGTCGGAGCTGAGTTGGCCAAACTGCTTTCTAATGAGGGCCACGACGTGGTCATCATAGACAAAAATCCAACAGCATTTAATCGCCTGGGAGGCGCCTTTAATGGCCTCACTATGGTCGGCAATGGTTTTGACTCGGAGACATTAAAAGCTGCGGAGATGCAAAAAGCCGACGTCTTTTGCGCCCTTACCAACGGCGACAATACGAATTTGGTCTGCGCCCAGCTGGCTAAGAAAATATTTTCTGTGCCTAAGG
>CAYMKG010000095.1:0-5001 GCA_964391145.1 uncultured Planctomycetales bacterium | reverse complement strand
CAGAATATTTAATCGGCTCATTGTCGGTATGTCCCTCAATTCCTATATTGTGCTCTGGAACATTTTCGGTTAGAATCCGGGCAACCTTATCCAGAATGGGATAAGCCTCAGGCCTTAATTTAGCCTTGCCCGAATCATACAAGACATCCGCAACAAAGGTAATGACTAATCCTTTCTTCGCCCTTTTCAATCGGACCTGCTTGTCAGCAATCTCCTGTTTCAATCTCTGCTCAAGCAAACGCCTGGTTTGCTCAAACTCGTCTAATTGTTTGGATAATTCCTGAATCTTCTCGATATCGGAGCGTCTACCTTTTTGAAAAACAAAAGCGCAGCCGGAAAGACTTGCTATCAGAAAAAATACCATTGTTACAAACAATATTCTCTTCATTCTCTACCTCCTAATAAATATAAAGAATTTCTATTTTTAATTCCTACTTTTGATACCCCGCCCTTTCTTTCTGTGTGTATATTACCACGTTGAAAGGGCAGGGTCAAGAAAAATATAGGTTAGCGCACGAGAATGGTCTGGTCTCGGCTTGAGCCTACTGAGACCATAAATATACGGGTAGAAACCAAATCTTCCAACCATCTTATATAGTTCTTGGCATTTTTTGGCAAGCTTTTATATTGGCGAATCTTTCGCGTATCCTGATTCCAGCCGGGAAACTCCTTCCATACGCAGGTGCCCTTGCTGATAACTTCGGGGTCATAAGGATAGCTCTTAAATATCTTCCCTTTGTATTTATAGGCGATGCAAACCTTAATTTTTTTCAAACTATCCAAAACATCAAGTTTCATAATTGCCAATTCTGAAATTCCGTTCAACCTCACCGCCTCAGCTACCATAACCGCGTCAAACCACCCGCAACGCCGCGGCCGGCCGGTAGTAGCGCCGAATTCATTGCCTTTAGTGCGAATATATTCGCTAAATTTGGAAGGAAATTCGGTAGGGAACGGCCCCTGCCCTACACGAGTGGCGTAACTCTTAGCCACTCCGATTACTCTATCTATATTAAGCAAAGATATGCCGCTGCCCGAACAGATCCCGCCAGCAATGGTCGAAGAGGATGTTACGTAAGGATACGTTCCAAAGTCGATATCCAGAAATACGCCTTGAGCGCCTTCAAAAAGCAGAGATTCTTTCCTGGCGATTGCCCGATTTAACAAATCAGAAGTATTGCACAAGTAATGCTGAAGGAACTTAGCATAGTTGGAATATTCCCGGTAAATCCGGTTAAATGAAAATCCAGGATGGCCGTAAACCTTTTTGAAGACCGCGTTTTTCTCTCTAAGGTTATCTTTGAATTTACTTTTAAAAACTTGCGGCCTGGTAAGGTCAATCATCCTTATCCCGCAGCGATTAATCTTATCGGAGTAGCATGGCCCTATCCCCCTGCCGGTCGTTCCGATCTTCTGAGCTCTCTTTTTTTCTCTCAATTTATCCAAGATCCTGTGGTAAGGAAAAATTACATGGCATAGGTAAGATACCTTTAGCCTGTTTCTCACATCTATACCTCTTTTGTTTAGCTCGTTTATTTCTCCAATGAGGACTTCGGGGTCAACTACTACGCCGTTACCAATCACGCAGATTTTATCTTCGTGTAAAATTCCAGAAGGGATGAGGTGAAAAATAAACTCATCTTGACCAACTACCACTGTGTGTCCGGCGTTGTTACCTCCCTGGAATCGAACAATGTATTCGCACTTGCGGGAAAGAACGTCGATTACCTTACCCTTACCTTCATCGCCCCATTGTGTTCCGATGATAACAATATTCATTGTTAAACTGTTATATTGTTATATTGTTAAACTGTTGAGAAAACAATTTAACAATTTGGCAATTTAATTTAGCAATATAGCAATATAATTCAAGGGTTCATGGTAAATATTCTTTTGGCGATATCAGGATATTTAGCGATAAATTTTAACTCGTCGTTAACCAGAGGCTTTTGGTTATGGACGTTGGCGTAACGCACCAATTCCAGAATCTTAATTGCCTCAGCCTCGTCCTTGAATTCAATTTCCAATTTTTCAAACACGTTCCTGAACCCCTTAATTCCGGAGTACTCGCCCGCGGTAATCTTACGGCCGGTCTCGATTATCTGCGGCTCCCCGCGGCCCAATTCTTCAAAATCGTAAAGCTCATAATTACGGCGGTCCTTTAAGGCTCCGTCGGCGTGAATGCCCGATTCATGAGCAAACGCATTGGCTCCGACTCCCGGCTGATTTATCGGTATCGGAACGCCAAACGCATAAGAGACATACTGGCATATTTTCCAGGCCATCTTCAAGTTGACACGCTCATCTAAAACATAGTCACCATGTATTGAGTTAGCGTATTTTATCGCCAGAATAACTGCTACTAAATCGGCGTTTCCGGCGCGCTCACCCATTCCATTAACGCAGGTATTGATGTAGGCATCAACCCCCGCGTCAATCGCTCCTTTTGCGCCCGCAATGGAATTAGCCACTACCATACCCAAATCATTATGACAATGAATCTCTATAGGTAAACCGACATTTTGTGCCAGCGATTTTACCCGCTCATAGATCGAGAAGGGAGAATCGTAACCAAGGGTGTCGCAATAGCGGAGGCGGTCGCATCCGGCCTTCTTTGCCACTTTGGCGAATCTTATCAGATAGTCCATATCTGTCCTGGAAGAATCCTCGGCATTTACGCCGATTGTCTTTGCTCCCAATTTGCGTGCCAGGCGAACCGCCTGGTCCATTTCCGAAATTACCGACTCATGATCCAGTTTGCCTTTGAATTTATACCTAATCATCTGCTCGGAAGTAGAGATTGAAAGATTTAGGTGTTTTATTTCGGGAACCAGCTTGAAAGCAGTATCAACGTCTTTGGCGGTTGCGCGCAGCCAGCCACCCAGGCGAATCGGGCTTAACAATCCTCTCTTTGCCAATTCCAAATTTGCATTGAGGTAATTTGTCTCATGATGGGTAATCGGAAAGCCGAACTCCGATTGAAATATGCCCATTTCGTTAAGATAAATATTAATCATTGTCTTTTCTAATTTTGAGAGGCAGATTCGCGAAGTCTGAACTCCGTCGCGGTTAGTCACATCAATTATGTAAATTTTGGGCTTTTTTTTCATCCTCTTAGACCTCCATTCAATCCCGTCAGACTACTTATTATAAAAGATTTAGCAGATAAATAAGGTCTAACGGGGTTCACCTCATAAAAGTTTGATCAATTTCACTGCCAGGACATTCTTGATTTTCTTGATCTCCTCAAGCAAATCCTGAGAGATAGAGCTGTCTACATTCAGTACGCTTATCGCTTCTCCACCGGGCTCTTTGCGCCCAAAGGTCATACTTGCGATATTGATATTATGCTGACCTAAAAGGGTCCCGAGATTCCCGATGATTCCCGGCTTATCCCAATTCTTTATCACAATCAGATATCCGTGCGGCGAAAGCTCAACATAAAAATCGTCAATTTTAACGATTCGCGGCTGCCTATTTGGCGACAGAGTCGCCTGAATCTGCCTTGTTTCTTTATCGGTATCTATTTTAACTGAGATTAAATTTATAAACTCCTCTTCTTGCGACAACTTTGTCTCTTTAACTTTAATCTTCCGCGCCTCCGCCAAATGTAGAGCGTTTACAAAATTCACTGAATCCTCTAATATGGGCATAAGAAACCCTTTTATTAAGGCCATGGTTATAGGAGCGACATCGTGCTGGGTTATTCCGCCACTGTAGCGTATGGATACACTTTTAAGCCTTCCTTCGCAAAGCTGGCTGCCGAAATTTCCTAACGATTGAGCTAAATTTATATAAGGAGCCAGAATCTTATAAACCTCGGGTTCGAGCTTCGGATAATTAACCGCGTTACGTATGCCTCTGCCTAACAGATAATCACGCACGCACTCTGCAATCTCAATAGCCACATTCACCTGGGCTTCTTCCGTAGAAGCCCCCAGATGAGGAGAAACTATCAGGTTTTCAAGCTTCAGAAGTTCAGAGTCCGAAGGAAGAGGTTCTTTTTCGAACACATCAAGGCAAGCGCCGGCAATTCTGCCCTGCCTTATTGCCCTTACCAATGCTTCTTCGTCGATAATGCCGCCTCGGGCGCAATTTATAATCCTCACTCCGCTTTTCATTAAAGCGAACTCTTTATCAGAAATCATATGCCAAGTACCTTCTACCAGCGGCGTATGGACAGTAATAAAATCTGAATTCTTTAACAGCTCAGGTAACTCAACCAATACTACACCTAAGCTCTCCCCTATATCTTTAGAAAGGTAAGGATCAAACGCAATAACCTTCATGCCGAAAGAAAGTGCTCGCTTCGCCACCTCTGTGCCGATCCTGCCCAGGCCGATAATGCCCAGGGTCTTTTTATAAAGCTCCACTCCCATAAATTTAGAGCGCTTCCACTCTCCGGATTTCACTGAGTTGTTTGCCTGAGGAATATTCCGCGCCGCTGCAAGCAACATGCTCATTGTGTGCTCGCAGGTTGAAATGGTGTTCCCCGCCGGCGCGTTCATTACCACTATCCCTCTTTCGGTTGCGGCGCTTAGGTCCACATTGTCCAGCCCGACTCCTGCCCGGCCGATAACCCGGAGCTTCCGGGCAGACTTGATAACCTCCCCGGTCACCTTGGTCCCGCTCCTTACTATAAGAGCATCGCATTCTGCCACAGCCTTTATTAACTCCTCCGGCTTTAATCCCGGATTAACATCAACCGCAAATTCTCCGACTTCTTTAAGAATTCTTACCCCTTCTTCTGCCAAAGAGTCACTCACTAATATCCTCATAAGAACCTCCAATATAGTAAAGTAATTTAACAACTATAAACACATCAATTTCAACCCACTCTTGACACCGCAAAGACGCCAAACTACCGCAAAAGCGCAAAGAATTTTTGCGTTTTAGCGGAATTTTTGCGGTTTAGCGGTGTTCAGAGAGTAGTTCTTAAATTGGCTAATATAGTTACATAATGTTGTGTAAGGTTGCTTAAGGTTACGTAAGGTTACTTTT
>CAYMKG010000094.1:3962-5037 GCA_964391145.1 uncultured Planctomycetales bacterium | reverse complement strand
GAAGCTTCTTTTGTCGAACTTTGATTACGCTATAGGCGAGAAGAACTTGTGGAAGAGATTTGGTGTTTGACTTATTGCGGATAAATCCTGGCTCCGTTTTCATCGAAGAAATACATCCTGGAGCAATCCAGATTTATTGAAACTGAGTCTTGCGGCTTTAACTTATGCTCTTCTATTCTCACATTTATCTCTATTGTATTAGTTAAGTTTATGTGGACGAAGTTCTCCTCGCCGATTGTTTCGATAAAAATAACCTCTCCCCTGAGCTGTCCTTTCTCTACTATGCCGATGCTGGATGGCCGAATACCGAAATATATCTGCTTATTAACAAATTTTTCTAACCGAGCTTGAAGTTCGCTGGGAACACCGAGCCTGAATTCGTCTTTAGTCAATGACAATTTGCCGTTATCTCTTGAAACCTTTAATTTCATTATATTCATTGGAGGCGTTCCGATAAACTCGGCGACAAATAAATTTTTGGGGTTATAGTAAAGCTCTGTAGGAGTGGATACTTGTTGAATCTGGCCGTCTTTTATTAAAACCACCGTCTCGCCTAAAGCCATTGCCTCAATCTGGTCATGGGTAACGTAAACAACTGTTTTTTTAAGCTGTTTATGAAGCTTGATTAATTCTGCCCGCAGCTCAACACGCAATCTTGCGTCAAGGTTTGATAATGGCTCATCAAAAAGAAAAAGCCTGGGCTCCCTTGCTATAGCCCTGCCTGTTGCCACCCGCTGCCTCTGTCCTCCGGACAATTCCTTGGGCAAGCTGTCAAGTTTATCCTCAATATTTAATATTTTACTTACCCTCTTAATCTTAGCTTCTACCTCCTCCTCTTTCATTCCTTTTATGCGCAAGCCAAAAGCCATATTCTCAAATGCGGAAAGGTGTGGATATAATGCGTAGTTCTGAAAAACCATAGCGAAATCACGCTTATGAGGTGCTAAGTTAGTAATATCTTTATCGCCTAAGTAAATCCTGCCTTCAGTCGGCTCCTCTAATCCGGCGATTAGATTCAGGAGCGTAGATTTACCGCATCCGGAAGGCCCCAGCACCACGCAGAATATGCCATCAG
>CAYMKG010000094.1:0-3862 GCA_964391145.1 uncultured Planctomycetales bacterium | reverse complement strand
TTTTAGCCTTTTATGGCTCCTGAGAAATAGCCGGGTTTAAGATATTTCTGGAACATAAAGGTCAATATAAGCACAGGTATGGTGATAATTACAGCATAAGTGGCTGAGTAAAATAGATCGCCTCTTGAAATATAATAATACATCTTAAGCGGCATTGTCGGCTTAGCCAGGCATAGATAAGAAGCATATATAAACTCATCCCAGGAAAGCAGGAAAGAAAATATTCCGGCAACGGTTATGCCTCCGAGAGAAAGCGGTAAAACAACCTTTACTAACGCCTTGATGCGGGAGCATCCGTCGATACGCGCCTGCCTCTCCAGCTCTACCGGAAATCCTGAAAAAACCCCTACAAGGATAAAGCAGCTTACCGGAAGGATTCTAATTAGGTGAGCCAGGGTAAGCCCGATTATTGTATCAAAAAGCCCCATTTTTATAAAGGTAATTGATACCGGAAGGGCTATGCTTACTTCGGGTATCATACGAGTCATAAATATAATAAGCAGCAATGCATACCTGATTCTGTAGTCGAATTTTGATACGGCATAGGCTGCGGGAATCGAAATAAATAATGCCAGGATACTAGCCAGAAAAGCAGTAACTAGACTTTTTCTAAGGGGTAAATAAAAAGTACTTCCGGAAGCAAACACGTCTTTAAAATGCGCAAAAGTAAAGTGTTTTATCAGATATGGCGGCCTTTGCACGAATATATCCTGAGGTGCACTTACAGAAATCTTCAGCATTATACAAAGTGGAAAAATCAGAAGCAGAATAAAGATAAATATAACAAAATTTATGCAGACTACTCTAATCTCTCTTCTCACAACGCCGCTATCCCTTTCCTACCGACTGCCTTTATATAGATAGCCACTCCCGTCAGTATCATAACCAGCAACACTGCCGAGCTGGCCGCGGATAAATACGGATTGTTATATTCCATATACTCCAAATAGGCGTACGTGCCGATAACCTTTAAGTTCTGGCCCATCAAAATCAAAGGCAAAGCGAAAATCCTGAAGGCGTCTATCCCGCGAATGATAATTGCCATAGTTATAAAAGGCAACAGCAACGGAAAGGTTATGCGCCTGAATATATAAAATCCACTTGCTCCGTCGATACGCGCCGCACGGTATAAATCCTGGTCAATCGATTGCAGACCGGCTAAAAGAATCATCATAACAATCGGTGTAACCTTCCAACAATCAGCCAGAGTAATCATCAATAGAGACTTAAGCCCTCCTGCCATCCAGTAGACAGGTGAATCCATCAGTGAAAATTCGATTAATATACGATTAATCCAGCCTGATGTCGAAAACATATAACTCATAATCACGCCGACAACCACCGTCGGGATTGCCAGAGGCAGAATAAATAACGACCTTGTAAATCTTACGCCTCTCAAATCCGAAGATAAAATCAGCGCCAGAATTAATCCCAGGCTTACCTCAAGCAGCAAACTCGCCAGAGCAATAAAGATGGTATTAAAAAACGCCCTCCTGAAACTCTCCTGCAAGAATAAGTCTTTGTAGTTAGAGAAACCAAATCCGGCGCCTTCGGAAACTTGCGGGGCTTGTTGAAAACTCAAAACTACAGTGCGTACAATGGGCGCAAGAGTAAAACTCAACAGAAACAACACAAGCGGTACTATTAGTGCAATCTCAAAGTAATATCTCTTGAAAATTTTTATAATTGTCATATTCTATTTATAGGCCGCCTTTTCTTTTTCCAATTTTTCCTTATACCTATTTAGCGTTTCTTCTACCGGCGCTCCCTCCATTACAATTTCCCGAAAAGCTTCGTTTATGTATTTCTCATATACCGGCCACCAGGTAATATTTTCTCTGAAGACGCCGTGCTTTAATGCCTGCTTAACCGACTTAAAATATGACTTCTGCCAATCCTGTACATCAGCGTAGGCATCTGTCCTTATTGACGGCCAGCTGAGTCTGGAGGCCAAAATTTCTTGAACCTCTCTGGTCTGCATGAAAAAGATAAACTTCAGGGCGAGTTCTTTATTTTTACAGTTTTTAGGTATGCCGAATACATCTCCTCCTATTACATGAAACTCTCCGGCCGGTCCCTGCCATCCGCTGTAGGTTTTTATAAATTCCAGTCCGTATCTTTTTACCAGTATTACCACTCCGAACGGCCAATTCTGGACGAGGTAAGCCTCCTGCCTTGCCAGGATATCGTTTGTAGTATCCCACTTGGCCCTCTTTGACTCGATAGAAAGATAAGGAGACAATTTCTGTAATAATTCAAATGCCTTAACGCAACCTTTGTCATTAAAAGAATACGGCCTCCCCCCTGCTTGAAGGATAAATTCATAAACCTGGGTGGCAGTAGGATTTCCGCCGAAGCCCTTTATTAAGATTCGGCCTCTTCCTTCCTCTTCTTTAAATATTTTAGCAACTTCCGCTAATTCATCCCAATCTTTCGGAGGACTCAGATTATATTTATTAAATGCATCCTCATTATAATACACTATTTGAACATTGGGTCTAAATGGCATAAACATCAATCTGCCGCCAAATTTACAAGCCTCGACTAAATTAGGTAATACCTCTTTGGATATCTTGTTTTCATAGCTTGTTAAATCCGATATTAAATTTTTGTTAACCAAAATCGCCAGGTTCATATTATCCTGAGCAAACACATCTACTTCCGACTGTCCCGCTAATTTCAGCGCCTCAAGCTTTGTAGCAAGCTGACCCGATTCAATCTGATAAGACTCTATTTTTACATTGTATCTATCCTCAAAAATTGGAAATATTTCCTCACGCAAAACTTTCCATTCCTCTTCCCCCAAACTCATTGTGACAGTCAACACATCCGGTCCAGCCTTACTGCAGCCGGCTAATAAAAAAGACAGCACAATAATTAAAATTAGATGCCTCATCCTAAATCTATCTCCTTTTAAAAATCCTTATCGATAACCATTTTAACACTCCCAGCCAATTATGCCAATACCAAAATAAAAAGGGACACCCTGTCGATTGAGTCAAAGAGTGTCCCTGAAATTTTAGGTGATTGACTTTATGTGCTGGACAACCGAGCGGATGCTCTCAAAAGGAGTAGAAGCTCCCGCAGTAACTCCCACTGATTCGGCATTTTTAAACCAATTCCTTTTAATCTCGTCTTTGTTATTTATCCAGTAGGTGTTCTTATTTATGGATTTAGCTATCTGATATAATCGCTTGGTATTGGCGCTCTTCTTTGAGCCAATGACTATAACCACGTCGTTTTCTTTCGGTAGAGTACGAATCTCTTTCTGCTTTATTCTGGTAGGAGCGCAGACAGTGTTGAAAAATTTTAAATCTCCTATTCTTTTCTCTAAAATATCCTTTATCTTAGATATCTTTTCTGAATCCTGGGTCGACTGAATCACAACCGCCGCTTTTTTAATCCCATCTAATTTTTGAGAATCCAGCTCATCAATGTCTTCGATAATTATAGATTTGTTTTTAATCTGTCCGGCTATCCCGATTACCTCGGCATGATTCTTGTCTCCGATAATAATAATCCTGTAGCCCTGTCTGTCCATTTCGATGACAATCTTATGAATCTCCTTTACCATCGGGCAAGTAGCATCAACTATCTCATAGCCATACTGCTTAGCCTTACCGAATAAATCGGCGGTGGTTCCGTGCGCGGCAACCAGCAAAACTCCTTTTTTTCGCCTTGAAAGATTCTTAACTCTTCTAATCCCCCGGCGAGCCAGGTTTTTGACCACCTCTTCATTGTGGACGATGTCCCCGAGCATATAAACCGGTTTTCCGCTCTCAACAATCTCGCTGGCAATATCAATCGCCCGCTTTACTCCAAAGCAAAATCCCGCGCTTTTGGCTAAATTTATTTCCATTAT
>CAYMKG010000093.1:0-5044 GCA_964391145.1 uncultured Planctomycetales bacterium | reverse complement strand
GGCCTATAAGCTAACTTCTCCTCCGGAATATCTCCGGCTAAAAAATAAGAGATAAAGCAGCGGTAGTAGGAGTTGTAATCCTCGTTGGAGATTACGGTAATTTTGCTATCTCCGTCTTTATCTCTTATTGCCTCGGCAGCTGATAATCCCGCTGCGGAATTACCAACGATAACAAAATTTTTCATCCCTCGCCTTTCCCCGTGCTCTCCTAGGGACGTTTCTCCAGTCGTTCGAAGAAGTATCTCCGTCTTGTTCAAGGGACGTTTCTTGCGCTAATCGGAGAAGTATCCCCGCCTCGTATTTAAAAGAAATTTAACTTCTTCGGAGATACTTCTTTGATTGGCTCGGGGACAGTTCTCCGATTGGCGCGAAGATTCGTCCCTATAATTCGGCGGCGTCCAAAACCAGCGGGACCTTTTTATCCCAGCCAATCGGCATAATGTGGACACCCTGACACATCGGCTTAAGTTTCTTAATTAGCCGTGCGGCTATTTCGATGGATTTCTTTGCTCTATCTTCTTTAGATACAGACTTCATTTCATCGATTAGATTCTGCGGGACAGTTACGCCGGCTACGTTTTCGTTCATATATTTTGCCATACCTGCGGATCTTAACAGAACAATGCCGGCTAAAATTGTGGTCTTTAAATGTTTAATCCTGGATAAAAAATTCTCAAATACCTCGATATCATAAACCGCCTGAGTTTGGAAGAACTCCGCACCCGCTTCAATCTTTTTTTCCATCTTAATAATCTGTGGCTCTATAGGGTCTGCTCCCGGATTAACCACTGCTCCCATGCAAAATCTCGGCGAGCTACCTTCTAACTTATTGTCGGCCATATCAAAGCCTTCTTGAAGCCTTTTGGCCACAGCCAGCAGCTGCACAGAATCTAAATCGAACACCGGCTTTGCTTGAGGATGGTCTCCCATTCTCGGATGGTCGCCGGTTAAAATCAAAATATTCTCGATACCCAGACTGGCTGCTGATAAAATATCCGACTGCAGAGCCAGACGATTGCGGTCACGGCAGGTGAGCTGGAATATCGGCTCGAATCCCTTTTGCTTTAAGAGAGCGCATACCGCCAGAGAACCCAGGCGCATCACCGAACTCTGAAGGTCAGTGACATTTATTCCGTCCACCCGGCCCCGAATAAGCTCCGCATCCCGCAGTATCGTCTCAGTCTCAATCCCTTTCGGAGGCCCGATTTCAGAAGTTACCAGAAATTTTCCTGCCTGAATCTTTTCCTTAAAAGTCATCTCTTCTTATCCTGCCCAGCTTACAATCAAATCACCAATATCTGCATTTTTGCTGCTTCAACTAAATTGCGCATCAGCATCATTACTGTAAGAGGCCCTACCCCCCCGGGAACAGGGGTAATTAGGCTTGCCCGCTTGGCAGCCTCTTCAAATTCTACGTCTCCGACAATCTTACCGCCAACCCGGTTTATCCCCACATCAATAACCACTGCTTGCTGCTTAATCCACTGGCCCTTTATCAGCCCGGCCTTGCCCACAGCAACAATCAGAATCTCAGCGCTCTTTACGTGTTCCTCTAATTTGCCGGCTTCAGATGTCCCGATATGGCAGACCGTAACCGTAGCAAATTTCTCAAGAAGAAGGAGCGATAGGGACTTGCCTACAATTTCGCTGTGGCCGACAATTACCGTCTCTTTCCCGTACAAATCAATTCCTGTTTCCTTGAGCAACACCATCACCGCCGCCGCAGTACACGGTAAAATCTTTGCCTTGCCGAAAACAATCTTGCCCATATTTGCCGGATGTATCCCTTCTACGTCCTTCTGGGGCAGGATATAGTTGCTCATCTTTTTATAATCAATTTGTGGCGGCAGAGGCATCTGCAGGATCATTCCATTCACACCCTTATCTTCATTTAATTTCTTTATGAAATCTATCAATTCCTGCTCTTTAGTATCCTGGTTCAGTTTGTGAAATCTATATTCTATGCCTAAATTCTCCGCAGTCTTCCTTTGCGATTTAGCGTAAGCTTCGCTGCCGGCGTTATCCCCGATCTGAATACTGGCCAACACTGGCTTTAAATTCAATTCCTGAATCTCCTTTTTTAAATCTTCCTTGATTCTGGCCGCAACGGGTTTACCCTCTAATAATCTCATCGCACCTTGCCTCCAAATTCTGCCGTGTTTTCTTCAAAAATCTCTTCTTTGTATTTAATTCTTTTATTATCCTTTTTGCCAGCATCTTGTTTTTCAAGTACTTTAAATTTATCGTGACGTTAAACAGTGCGCCGGAGAAACCTGCCTCAAGCATTATTGCAGCAGTTGCCACATCGCTGATTAAATTTATGTTTCCCTTTTCCACCAATGGCGGACATAATCTCATTGCCTCATAGCAAAGATTAGCAACTTCAAAAGGAACGTTCAGCGATTTGTTTATGTCTTTACTTTTAAATGCCGCTACGTCTAAATCCACTAATTCTAACAATCTCTTTCTTATCCTTTCCGCTGAAGTTAGAGTTTTGGCTAAGCCCGCCTGATACCTGGCGTATTTTGGTTTTCCGAGGGTAAAATTTATGACCATGCTAATTAAAGCGGCTCCCAGACCCGCGGCTTGTGCCGCTGCTGAACCTCCGCCCGGAGCAGGTAGCTTTGCTGCCAAATCATCGAGATATTTCCTCAGAGAACTGTTCTTATACATTTACCTAAAATAATCCGGTAATCCTGCCGTTATCGTCAATATCAATCCTTTCTCCCGCAGGATGACTCGGCAAACCGGGCATTGTCTGCATCTGGCCACAAAGTGGGTATAAAAATCCGGCTCCGATGGATGCGCGGATATCCCTTACCGGCAGGACAAAATCACTAGGCCTGCCTACGAGGGTTGGGTCATGCGATAAAGATAGATGCGTCTTTGCCATGCAAATCGGCAAATTATCCCACCCGAACTTATTGAATTGTGAAATCTTCTCCTCGGCAATAAGCGAATACTCAACCTCAGAAGCTCCGTATATCTTGGTAGCAATAATCCTTATTTTTTCTTTAATCGGGATATTTAAGGGATAAAGAAAATTAAATTTGTTGTTGTTCTTCTTAGAGGCTTTGACTACGGCTTTTGCCAAATCAAGGCCTCCGGTTGAACCCTTGCTAAATACCTCGCTAACCACGCAATCCTCCGCGCCAAAATTTCTCGCCTCTTTAATAACAAAATTTATCTCCTTATCCGTATCCGGAGTAAATTTATTAATTACTACCACTACGGGAATGCCGAAAATACGCAAATTCTCAATCTGCTTTTCTAAGTTACAAATTCCTTCCTCTAACGCCGGTATATTTTCTTTGGTTAGTCCCTCATCCAAGGGTTTCCCTGGAACAATTTTAAACCTGCCGCTGTGCGACTTTAATGCCCGCATGGAACAAACCAGCACGCAGACGTTGGGAATAAGGCCGCTCATCCTGCATTTTATGTCGAAAAATTTCTCCGCACCGCAGTCAGCTCCGAATCCTGCCTCGGTAACTACGAATTCAGAAAGCCCCAGAGCAATCTTGTCGGATAAAATAGAACTGCTGCCGTGAGCGATATTGGCAAACGGGCCGGTGTGGACAAAACAGGGAGTATTCTCGATAGTCTGGATAAAGTTGGGCTTTATCGCATCTTTAAGGAGCGCGCTCATCGCTCCCGAGACTTTGATATCTTTGCAGGTTATGGGCTTACCCTCAAAATCATAAGCGAGCACTATTCTGCCCAATCGCCGTCGAAGATCCGGCAAGCCATCTGTCAGAGCCAGTATCGCCATTACCTCAGAAACAACTGTTATATCAAATCCACTATCGCGAGGCGTACCGTCCTTTTTAGAGCCCATGCCAATCTTTACATGGCGCAGAAAGCGGTCGCTTACATCAACTACACGGGGCCAGGTTATCGTATCTGGATTTATCCTTAATCTATTTCCTTTATATATAGAATTATCTAAATAAGCAGCTGCCAGATTGTGGGCAAAACCGACAGCATGGGTATCTCCGGTAAAATGCAGATTAAAGTCTTCCATGGGGATAACCTGAGAATATCCGCCTCCGGCAGCTCCTCCTTTTATTCCGAAAACCAGACCCATAGACGGCTGCCTGATACATACAGAAGTAAGCTTACCCAGTTTATTTAGAGCCATGCCCAGCCCTATTGTGGTTACAGTTTTGCCTTCGCCTAAAGGAGTAGGAGTAATCGCTGTAACCAAAATGTATTTTCCTTTGGGGTTGTTTTTAATCTTATTAAAAATAGACAGATCAATCTTTGCCATATACCGGCCGTAAGGGGTAAGGTACTCCTCATCGATATTCAGCTTACCGGCAATCTCTTCAATTGGCTTAATTTCTGCCCTCTGGGCAATTTCTAAATCGGATAGCATTTTTATCCTTCAATAGATATAATTATAATCCAGCTCAAAGGCATTCTTAATCAGCTCCACCTGAGGCTGCATCTGCTGATGCGAAATCGAAACTACATCAAAGCGCGCCGGAGAATTTAAAAGTCCATTTTGTTTAAGAAATGCCAACGCCACCTGCGAAATCTTTCTTTGCTTGAAGACACCTACCGCTTCGGCGGGCTTGCCGAACCGCTGGGACTTTCGCGTCTTTACCTCAACGAAGCAAATAGTCCCTTTATCTTTTGCGACAATATCTATCTGGCCTAATCTGGTGCGGTAATTAACAGCAATAATACGGTAACCTTCATTCTTAAGGAAACTAACCGCTATCCGTTCGCCCTTTTGGCCTAATTCCACTTGCGTTTTAGACATTAGCCTATTTAAGTACTACCTTCCACTATAAAACCCCATAGTTATTTTCTGGCTTCAACCCACCTTTTATCCAAGATTCCCACATAGCTTTGATACCGCAAAGACGCTAAATTACCGCAAAGACGCAAAGAATTTTTGCGTTTTAGCGGAATTTTTGCGGTTTAGCGGTGTTTCTTCCATATATCTGTATGCATCCTTTAAAATACCGAGTTCTTAAATTGACTGTTTTAGACATAAGAAAATGACAGGCGATGAACCGGACATGGTCCAAACTGCCTC
>CAYMKG010000092.1:0-5056 GCA_964391145.1 uncultured Planctomycetales bacterium | reverse complement strand
AAAAAATTCTTGAATATTTGTAACTCGAATTTATAATAAATCCGAGTAGTGAGTGATTTGAGAATTCAACTAAGATTAAAGGGTTTTTATGAATACTGAAGCAAGAAAACAGTCAAAAACGGGTTTTGGGCTCATAGTAAAATATTTTTTGTTCATTTTTTTGCCTGCGGCGGCATTGCTGGGCGGTTTCATAGCGGCAGTCTACTATAATGCTGTTTCCTATCAAAGAGAAATAGTCGAGTCCAATGAGTTTCATCACTTAAAGATGGTGCCGGGACTAATCGCAGTTGACTTCAAATCAGTAATATCGGATTTGATAATTCTATCTGAAGACAAGTTACTTAAGATGTTGCTTGAAAGCGGAGAGGGGGTTTATAAAAATGCCCTGAGCGAGAAATTTCTTATATATTGTAGAGCAAAGAGGTATTATGACCAGATTCGCTTTTTAGACGAGACAGGCAGGGAAATAATAAGGATTAATTTCAATAAGGGTGCTCCGGTTATCATCCCTGAAAATCAACTCCAGCAAAAAGAAAAGAGGTATTACTTCCGGGAAACCTTTCAGCTTGAATCCGGCCAAATATTTGTATCACCATTTGATTTAAATGTCGAGCAGGGAAAGGTTGAATTCCCCCTTAAGCCAATAATTCGCTTTGCGACCCCGATTTTCGATAGTCAAAATCAAAAACGTGGGATTATTATCCTCAACTATCTGGGTGCAGAAATAATCGACGAACTCGAAAGAACAATTCCGATGTCCCGCGGCGAATTAATGCTGCTTAACCCCGAAGGTTTTTGGCTGAGAAGTCCGAAAGCCGAAGAAGAATGGGGCTTTATGTTTGAAGACAGAAAGAATCAGAAATTTGGCAGCGTTTTTCCGCAAGTCTGGAGGCGAATCTCCGGCGCTGAATCAGGGCAATTTTATAATAAACATGGTTTGTTTACCTTTAACACTGTATATCCGCTCTTAGAGGCTCAGAAGCTAATTCAAGATATAGCTCTGGTTGATTTTTCTGAGCCACTCAGGGGTAAAGGTTATTATTGGAAGTTAGTATCTCACATATCACCGGAAGCCTTAACTGTCAGACTAAGGCCGATTGCGAAAAGATTCCTTTTTATATTCGCAGTGATGGTAATTATGCTGGCTGCAGGCACCTGGCTGCTTTCCTTCTTAATAGCAAGACGTAAACTGGCAGAGGAGAAACTGCGCAACACGCTGGAGGAATTGGAAACTCGGGTTCAAGAGCGCACTGCAGAGCTTTCGAGAAGTAATGAAGCATTGCAGAATACAATCGCCGCTCACGTTCAGACGCAAAAAAGATTACAAAGAGTCAATCGCGCACTTAAAACCCTCAGCGAGTGCAACCAGATATTGGTACGTGCCAGAAATGAATCGGTTCTGCTTTCCGAGGTTTGCAGAATCATCGTGGAAACCGGCGCATACCGTATGGCTTGGGTGGGTTTTGCTGAATTTGACGAAAATAAAACCGTCCGGCCGGTGGCTCAGGCAGGGTTTGAAGAGGAGTATCTTAACACAGTAAATATAACCTGGGCGGCTACCGAACGAGGTTATGGCCCTACAGGCATGGCAATCCGAACTGGCAAGCCCTGTGTAGTAAAGGAAATATCCGGTGACCCACTCTACGCTCTCTGGCGCTCCGAGGCGATGAAACGGGGATACGCATCATCCATCGCTCTTCCTTTGATTTTTGAGGAGCAAATCCTGGGGACTCTAAACATTTACGCCCAGGAGCCGGATGCCTTTGACGAAGAAGAGATAGAGTTACTTAAAGAGCTTGCCAATGACCTGGCCTACGGGATTATATATTTACGCACAAAGGCGGAACACGAAAAGGCAGAAGAAACAATTAAAAAATTATCAAAAGCGGTTGAACAGACAGAGGATTCAGTGATTATTACCGATAAAGAGGGCATTATTGAATATGTCAACCCGGCGTTTGAGAAAATCACCGGCTACAGGAGCCAAGAGATAATCGGCAAAACGCCGCGAATACTGAAATCAGACAAACACGACGAAAAATTCTATAAACACCTCTGGGAAACCGTGCTCTCCGGGCAGGTGTTTAAAGCTGAGCTCATCAATAGGAAAAAGAGTGGTGATTTATACTACGCCGAAAAGACCATTACCCCCATAAAAGACGAACAGGGTAATATAACTTGCTTTGTTTCCACCGACAGAGACATTACCAGGCAAAAAGAGCTCGAAAAGACAGAAAGATTAACTCAATTGGGAAAACTTGTTTCTCACGTAGCTCACGAGGTAAATAACCCCCTTATGGTAATCTCAGGAAGAGCCCAGCTTTCTCTTATGGAGGATATAAAAAACGATGAGGTAAAGAGGAATCTCGATACCATTTTCCAGCAATCTCAGAGGGCAAAAGACATCATTGAGCGCCTGCTTAAATTTTCCCGGCCCAGCAAGGGCCTGATAAAACAGGTTGATATAAACAAGAGCATAGAGGAAGTAGTTGCGCTGGTTGAGCATCAATTCAAACTGGAAAACGTAAACATAATAAGAAAGTATGCTCAAAGCCTGCCTTCGGTATTTGCGGATGAAAAACAGATGCAAGAGGTGTTTATGAATTTATTAAACAACGCCAAGGAGGCCATAACCGAAGAAGGAACTATTGAGATTGCCACCTCAGAAGAAAACGATTTTTTAAGAATAGATTTTAAAGATTCAGGGGTTGGCATAAGTGCGGAAAATTTAGAAAGAGTACTTGAGCCCTTTTTCACCACCAAGGAGAAGGGAACCGGATTGGGGCTTTCGGTGTGTTTCAGTATCGTAAAAGCGCATAACGGACAATTGAAATTTAAAAGCTCTCCCGGTGAGGGAACGACCGCCACCGTGCTTTTGCCCATAAAAAGGAAGAATCAAGATGAACAATAGAATACTGGTTGTCGATGATGAAGAAGAGATAGCAAAACTTCTGGAAGAATTTTTAAATAAAAAAGGATACCAGGTTATAACTGTGCTGGGCGGGCAAGAGGCCATAGAGACTATCAAGAGGCAAGAGTGCATAGATTTAATGATTCTGGATTTAAAGATGCCTGCGGTTAACGGATTGGATGTGCTGCAAGAGTTGCGCAGGTTAAATAAACAGATACCGGTCATTATACTCAGCGGCTCCTTGGATTTACAGAACTTTATTGATGAATTAAAAAAACTGAATTATAATGAAAAAGATATCTTATACAAACCCATAGATCTTTTTGAACTCTTAAAAGCCATTAAAAACTACCTGCCTTAAAGGCGGTTTAGATTCAATGTGGGAAAAGATTTTAGTAGTTGATGATGATGTAGAAACCAGAGCGAAATTTTACGAGATACTTTCTGGCCTCGGATATGCAGTAACCTGCGTACCCACCGGAAATGAGGCGTTGCTTCGCCTCACAGAAGAAAGGCCTGCCCTGGTTATTCTGGATAGAGATATGCCGGTTCCGGACGGATTAGAAACCGCAAGAAAAATAAGGGAGTTTGATAAGGATATAAAAATAATCATACTTTCCGAAGAAGACACAGCATACGAAGAGAAATCACTCAAAGAGTTGAATACACAAGCTATAATTAAAAAGGATTTCTCAAACCCGGCTATGATGCAGAAGATACGCCTGGCTTTAGAAAAAAAGGGACCTCCCGGCCCTGAAGAGTCGCTTCTGGAGAAATCAAAGGGCTCCATCTTAACCCTGGTTATTGACGACAACCGGGAAATCAGAAATGTTCTGGCTGATTTTTTGTCCCGGAAAGGATACAAAACCCTTGTTGCCTCTTCAGGCGAAGAGGCACTTATGAAGATTAAAACAGAAAAACCTCAGATTGTTCTGCTGGATATCAGGATGCCGGGATTGGACGGCTTAACTACTTTAAAAGGAATAAAAAACTTTGATGATTCCATAAAGGTAATAATGCTTACCTCTGCCCAGGATGAGTATATCATGCAGGAGGCAAAAAAACTGGGAGCAAGCAACTACCTGATAAAACCCTGCGACTTAAATAAACTCGATGAGTTAATTATCTCGGTTTTATTTCAAAGGAAGGACTAATTATGCAGGAAAAAATTCTTGTAGTTGACGATGAATTGAGTGTCCGGGAATTGCTTTACGATGCCCTTACCAAAGCAGGATACAGGGTTATCTCTACCCACAACGGCAAGGAGGCAATAGAGCTGACCAGAACCCAGAAGCCTGATTTGGTTCTATTGGACTTTAAGTTATCTGATACCGATGGAATAGAGGTTTTTAAAAATATAAGCGGCTTTGATAGGAAGGCCAGAGTAGTAATGCTTACCGGCTTAGGTACCGAGGAGTTGGAAAGGCAAGCCCGCTTAGCAGGAGCAGCTGGATTCCTGCGAAAGAACTTAGGAATAGATGTGATTGTTAAAGCAGTAAATGAGATATTCCGGCCAAAAAAAGATTATGAGAAAGAAAAAATACTGGTGGTTGACGATGACCCGGCAGTCAACTCATTGCTAAAGGATTTTCTGACCAGGAAGGGCTATCAGGTCATTACTGCCTCAAGCGGAGAAGAAGCCCTGGAAAAATTCAGAGACCAAAGACCGATGTTGATACTTCTGGATATAAAACTTCCCGGTATGGATGGCATCGTTACCCTGAAGCGCCTGCGGGAAATGGACGATAAGGTAGGAGTAATAATGATAACCGGAGTGCAAGAGCAAGAGGCATTTGAGCAAGTAAAGAAGTTAGGGGCATACGAATATATTGTAAAGCCATTTGATTTGGATTACTTAGAAACCTGCGTACTGGTCAGAATGTCGCTTGTATCTGCTTTGGTTGCTTGACCTTTAAAACGAAGGAGGCAGAATATGGCTAAGATTTTAGTTGTGGATGACGAAAGGGAGATAGTCAAACTATTTTCCGATATGTTAGCTAAAGAGGGATTTCAGGTTTTAACCGCCACCAGCGGACAGGATTGCTTAAGACTTGCAGAAAAAGAAAAACCTGACCTGATACTTCTTGATGTGATGATGCCCGGAATGGACGGGGGCCAAACTTTGCAGAATTTATTAGACAATGA
>CAYMKG010000091.1:0-5065 GCA_964391145.1 uncultured Planctomycetales bacterium | reverse complement strand
TTTATTATAATTATGGTAATTACCGAAATTACAAGTGTTTCCAAATATAGCATATAAAATAACGATTTGTCAAGTAAAATCTTCAACACATTCACATACGCCTCGTTAAGTTATATATGCTCAATAAAAAATCCGCTTTTATCAAAGCGGATTCCGATTAATATTACCAATTACAAATTACGGACTGCGAATTACGGATTAGGAATTATTCCTCCTTCAGCTTCTTATGCGTTCTCAGGACGGACTCAAGCAGCAATAGCCCCTCCTTGAAGTCTTTGTCCTTATAAAATAACCCGGATATCTGGTAGCTTGAAGCTTCTGCTACCCTTTCCTCTCCTATATAAGCGGTAATAATGATTACCGGTATGTCTTTATCAATATCCCTTATTCGTTTAAGCGTCTCTACCCCATCCATCCCGGGCATATTGATATCTAGAAGTATAATATTAGGGCTAAAGGTTTTTATCGCTTCTAGAGCCTTGAAGCCATCGGTAGCCGTCTTGACCTCATATCCTTTGGATTTAAGCCAGTATTCCATAGTAAATAAAAAATCCTTTTCGTCGTCAACAACCAGCACTTTTTTTGCTGCAGCGGAATCCATATTAGATACCTCCGTTATTGCTTGGGTACGCCCTTAATCTCAGTCTTCCTCCTTAGAAGCCTCCCCTTTCTTTATTGGAATAAGAAAAGAAAATTTACTTCCCTCGTTTAGCTTACTCTCCACCCACATCTTGCCGCCGTGCATTTTCACGATTTCCTGGCAGATTGATAGCCCTAATCCCGTGCCGCCCACACCTGAACTAACCCCTCCGGCCCGCTCAAATTTATCAAAAATTTTCTTGAGGTCCTCCGGAGCAATACCAGGCCCGGTATCTTTCACGGATATCTCTATCGCTCCCTGGGGGATTTCTTCGAGCGGCTCTTTTTTAACCGCTGAGACAAAAATTTTGCCTCCCTCAGGGGTAAATTTAATGGCATTGCTTATCAGATTAGTCAGAACCTGCTCGATTCTATCCTTGTCCATTTCTATTATTTCAGCGCCGGGAAGTAATTCTGCCTGAATATCTATATTCTTTGTCTGGGCCCACCTGCTTAAAAAAGTTACCACGTTATTTAATCTTTCGTTGACGTCGGCCTTTGAGAGCCTCAGTCTGAATTTTCCCGCTTCGATTGCGGCGCTGTCAAGGAGGTCATTTATCAAACGCCTCAATCTTTTTATATTATCCTGGGCGATATTCAGAAATTTCTTCTGGGCCTCGTTCAATCCGCCGGGCAGCTCCTCCATTAACAGAGATATGTTTTGCTGAATCGTAGCCAGGGGCGTGCGCAGCTCGTGGGAAACATTGGCCACGAAATCAGATTTCATTTTCTCAATCTCTTTCTGCCTGGTGATGTCGTTTAATGTCGTAACCATACCAACGGTCTTGCCGTTGTGGTCCTCCACTACCGCCGAGCTTGTCCTCAATACCCTCCTGGTGGACTCATCAGGGCTTAGAAACTCGATATCCTTTTCGATAGTTCCGTCTTTGGCGGGCATTATATTCTTGACCATAGTCAAGAGGTGCTCGTCCTTAACGGTTTTGCTCAAAGGTATGCCAACTTTATCCTTGCTGATACCCAGAAGCTTCTCGGCCACCGGATTAAGCATTACTATATTTCCGTTAGAGTCCACTACCACTAAACCCTCAGCCATATAGTGAATGATATTATCTATCCTCTCTTTCTCCTGAACGACTCTCTTGCTATCCTTTGTTAACTCTTCGTAAGCCGCGGCCTTCTTCTCTAATTCTTTTTGGAGCTGGCTGACCTTTAATTTAAGCTCTTGGTTCTGCCTTATTAATTTCTCCGCTTCTTCTTTTTTTATCCCGCCTGCTTCAGTTCCCGCTGCCAGCTTTTTGGAAATCTCTTTCCCGATTTTGTTTATTAGTTTTCCCGCCTCTTCAGGAGAACAGCCGGAATCCAGCAGGGCGCTGTTGAGCCTTGAAATTATGCCTGCCCTGTCTTGCGACTCCATAAGAAATTTTTTAAGCATATTTTTTGTAGCGGTGAGCAGTTTCTTTCTCTGTTTAAACTCCGCGGTTGCCGAATCAATGATATCCTTCTGGAGTTTCTGAATCTCGCCGGGTTCTTGAATCTTGCCCTCGGAGAAATCTTTGATTTTGGTTTTCAACTCTTCGAGGAGATGCCGCTTCTGCTCTTCAATCTCAACCGCAACCTTGCCCTTTTCGACCTTAACGTAAGAAAATTGGGATGTCTGGATGTGCTGAATGCCTTTGTCCTTGAAAATCTTGTTTAAATCGCCTATTTTTTTAATCTCTTCGGGTTCCGTCAGCAGAACCCTTATTAAAGCCTCCAGCTCCTTATCGGTGGTTGCCGGACTAATTGTCAGGCTCTCGATATCCAATTTTCTAAAATTAGCGGCGAGGTCCTCGATGAGCTTTGAGCCTCTCTCGCCCGCCGGCTGACCCTCAACAAGAATCTGGTTATCCGAAGACAGATTTAGGCTGAGCGTTCCCTTCGCATTCAATATCTCCTGAAGCATCGAATGTAAATTTTTAACCGAATAAACTACGGCAGGATGTCTGGGAGGATAGAGGCTAAGTTTGCGAATTGTTGATGCCAGGGCAGAGATAAATTTTGCGTAATTATCTTCAAGAGAATTGTCCGACATCGCAATAAATTATATACTATATGAATTCATCTTACAACAAAAACTTGATAAGGAATCGAAGAATAAAGTTAGTATAAATCCCGGCCACGAGGTCATCCCCCATTATGCCCAGGCTGCCTTTGCAACGGTGGAAGCGGTTTGCAGGAAAGAATTTGGCTGCGTCAAGAATGCGAAAAATGATAAAGCCCAAGAGTATAATCAACTTGCCTTCCCCAGAAGAACTCGCCTGGCTAAGAGGCAGGGCAAGGAAGCTTATCAGCATACCACTTATCTCGTCAATCACTATCTGAGGCGGGTCGCGGCGATTAAATAATATAGCAACTTTGCCGGATAATAAAAAGCCCGAGGTTACTATCAAGAGGGTGCAGAGAAGCAGAAGATAAAAATTACTCTTGAAAACAATAAAAACTAAAAGGCCTGCAACGCTGCCGAACGTCCCGGGAATCAAAGGAAGGTAACCGAGGAAAAAGAAGGTGGTAATAATCTTGGCAAAAAAAATTCCTGAGTAATTTGCGACGCCCAGATTGTGATTTTTAGTTTGTGTAATCAAATTTTAGATTTTGGCAATTACTTTGCGATTTTCCCAAAGGTAGAATATGCCAGAGTAAAGGGTAAGACCCACAACGATCCACATCAAAATATTAATCCCGTGGCGGAAGAAGGTTTCCCAATCGGGATTCCAGGTGAAGAATCTTAGCATAACTTCCTTTAAAAGAATAAAACCCAATATAAAAAATATAGCCGCCATCTGCAGAGCAGTTTTGTGCCTGCCTGACCTGCTTGCCGCCAAAACTCTACCCTTATTTAAAGCAAATAATCTCAGGGAAGTAATTAGAAGTTCCCGGGCAATGATTATCACCAGCATCCAGGCTTCAATTAAATGCATTTGAACAAAAGCCGCGAACGCCGCCAGCACCAGAATCTTATCCGCTACAGGGTCCATAAATTTTCCAAAGTCGCTGACAATATTTTTCCTCTTGGCAACGCGCCCGTCCAAGAAATCGGAGAGGGCGGCCAGCGAAAATATTAAAAAGGCTATTGACTTAGCGGCGATGCCCTTGCAAAAAAGAAAGAACATAAAAATAAAAGTCAGGATAATTCTGGCTATTGTCAGGCGATTAGCGATATTCATTGCGCCTCTCCCACCAAATCGTACTCCAGGGTATCTACAATCTTCACTTCCTCAAAACTTCCCACGGGCAATTCTCTCTTAGACTTAACATAAACCAAACCGTCGACCTCCGGAGCATCGTGCTGGCTGCGGCCGATATATAAGCCGCCTTCCTCCTGCTCTTCAATTAGCACCTTCAGGGTTTTCCCCTGCCGCCTCTGGTTAACCTGGCTGGCAATCTCCTGTTGGCAGGACATTATGGTATTGTAGCGCTCTTGTTTGACTCTCCGGAGAACCTGTCCCTTGAAGCCATAGGCCTCTGTGTCCTCCTCACGGGAATACATAAATAACCCCAATCTCTCAAACTTTACCTCCTTAACAAATTCCAGAAGCTGGTTAAACTCTTTTTCAGTTTCGGTGGGGAAACCGACGATTAAAGAAGTACGAATAGCCACATCCGGAATCCTCTTACGAATCTTATCAATGAGCTCCCGGATTTCGGAGGAACTTGCGTCCCTGCCCATCAACTTTAGAATACGGTCGTTAATATGTTGTAAAGGTAAATCAATGTACTTTACAATACGCGGAGAGTCAGCAATGAGCTTAATCACGTCGTCGCTAAGCCGCTGGGGAGAAAGGTAGAGTAATCTAACCCAGTTTATCCTCTCGGTATTTTTTAGAATCTGCTTTATAAGGTCGGCTAATCTGAATTTACCGTCCAAATCCCAGCCGTAAGCGGATATATCCTGACCGATTAAATTAATCTCGCTACAGCCTTTGCTGTCCAAGGCTTTGACTTCAGAAATGATTGATTCGGGGCTACGGCTGGTAAACCTCAGTTTTATTTTGGGTATAACGCAGAAGCTGCAGTTATTAATGCAGCCTTCGCAGATTTTAACATAGGCGTAATGAGAAGGGGTAAGGCGAAAACATCTCTGAGTATGATTTAACGATATCACGCCGAGGAATGCGTCAACTTCCGGAAGCTGCCTGAACAATCTTTCTTTATACCGCTGACTCAGACACCCCGCGACAATTATCTTTTTTACCTTTCCCTGTTTTTTGAGCTCAATTAAATCCAATATCGCCTGCACAGATTCCTCTTTTGCTTCCTTAATAAAGGCACAGGTATTCACCAGGGCAACATCCACATTGAGTTTCCCTTCAGAAAAGTAATTTCCGACGGAATCCAGGTCAATGATTTCGTAGCCCTTATGCTTTAATCTGTCCAGAATAACCTCTGAATCCACGAGGTTGCGGGCGCAACCCAGACTTAAAATACC
>CAYMKG010000090.1:0-5110 GCA_964391145.1 uncultured Planctomycetales bacterium | reverse complement strand
CCCGTAGAAAGGCGGGCAGCCAAAAATGAAGGCAAACCAGCGACAATAATCTTCTTTTGAGCAGATTCGACATCATAAGGTATTCTTTTAATAAAAATCTCTTGTTTGCTGGAATCGTAAATACAGAAACTGGCTTTACTGCTGCCATCCCTCGGCTGGCCGACGCTACCAACGTTAACGATGTATCGGCAGCCCTCCTGAAGCTTTAGCTCTTCCTCTCTCTGATAGTCAATTCTTCCTTCTTTGTCTTGAATGAAGATGCCGGCTGAGTGAGTATGCCCGATAAAACAGAGCCGCTTCTTCATCAATCTAAAATTTTGCCTGGCTTGGAATGTGTCAAGCAGATAGTCAAATTCTTCCGGCGAATTTAACGTGCCGTGTACAATGACAAAATCCTCATCTTCATAAACCAGGCCCAGAGATGACAGAAAGCTAAGATCAGCTGAGTTGATTCTTCTCTGAGTCCACAAAACCGCCTGCTTAGCCCATTCATTAAAATAATCTACAGAAAATAATCCGGCGACCGCCCAATCGTGATTCCCCGCGATAGTAATACGGGCAATATCCCTGGTTAGCTTAATACATTCGGTAGGATTAGCTCCGTAGCCGACAACATCGCCGAGGCATAAATAGCTATCAATCCCTTGCGATTCGTACGCCTTTATTACTGCCTGGAATGCCTCTAAATTAGAGTGGACATCTGAAAAAATCCCCCAGCGCATATCAAAATGAAGAGAATCTTATTCCAAAGTCCCTGAACTCTCCGGTTGGCTCTTCCCATCGAACATCTGCGTTGCGTATGTAACTGCGGAAATACTGCTGGATGCGGGAAAGAAAATCCTTCAATACCAATTCCTCTGCCTCAGCGACTACCTCTACCTGGCCGTCTCGCAGATTCTTTACCCAGCCAGTAACCCCAAGGTCGCCAGCTATATCTTCGGTAGTAAACCGGAAGCCTACTCCCTGAACCCTGCCGGAATAGAATACATGGATACGCTTTTGCACTTCTCTCTACTTGCTACTCGCTACTTTCAAGAAAATCGCCTTCGCGATAACTTCTCTGCGATTTTCAGTGGTTAGGAAAGTGTTTTTATACTTTCCTATACCATAAAAAATGGTGCGAGGGGAGGGATTTGAACCCTCACGGCTTCAACAGCCAATAGCCCCTCAAACTATCGCGTCTGCCAATTCCGCCACCCTCGCAAATTTCTTTACCTATCGGATAAATACGGCAATCCCCATATAAATAACTTACCACATCTCCTGGCAATCCGCAAGCTAAAAAGGGCGCTTAAGCATAAAGAAAGTATTCTGGATTTATGCGAATTTGGAATATTTCTGAAAGGATATCAGCGCAAAATATGAAAAAGAAGACATAATATTATAAATTATAAATAAATATCTATGTTTCAAGAACGCTCTTTGCCACCGAGACAATCTGCTCTCCGCCAATCGGCTTTTCCAGAACCTCGAAATTTATTCCGTCTTCCGCGGCGTTTAAGAGCTGGTCAAAAAAATCCTTATGATACGCTGTTATAACATAGATAGGTACAACTTCATCTATCTTTCGAATCTCCCGAAGCGTCTCCACCCCATTCATACCCGGCATTTTAAGGTCAAGGAAAATTAATTGATATCCGGCCTTTCGCTCCATTTCAATTCCCTTTTCGCCCGATTCCGCAGTATCCACCTGGTATCCCGTATCCTCAAGAGCCAGGGCAAAGGATTTGCGGATTGCCTCGTCGTCATCAATAACCAAAATACGCTTACCACTCATACCTCTCCTCCTTTCTCTCTCTTTTTATTGGTAATAAAACCTCAAACTTCGCTCCCCTGCCAGGCTCACTCTCACAGATTATTTTTCCTCCGTGTTCTTCAACGATGCTCTGGCAGATGGATAAACCAAGGCCGGTGCTTTGCCCGGGAGGCCTGGTCGTAAAAAAGGGGTCAAAAATTTTTTTAAGATTCTCAGGCGCTATGCCACATCCGCTATCAGCTATGGTTGTCCGAACGAATTCTCCTTCGGGGCGCACCTGGATATTAATCTCCTTTTTCTCCGCTTTCTCCAGAGCATCCAGGGCGTTGGTAATAAGATTTAAGAACACCTGCTGAATATTGCTTACCTTCATCCAGACATCAGGAGTTTCTTCATCAATATGTTGAGTTACCGTAATGTGCTGGGTATCGATGCGGAAGGATAATAGTTGAAGGGTTCGCTCAAGAACCGCAGCTAAACTCTCCTTCTGATACTCCTGTTGACCTTCTCTGCTCATACGCGAAAAGGTTAAGAGATTTCGGAGGATGCTAATACAGCGGTTTATCTCCTGCTCAACATCCTTTAAGATACCGTATCTGCGGTCGTCCTCAGGGGTGTGTTTAATGCAGTATTGAACAAAGTTAAGCATTCCCATCATCGGATTATTCAGTTCGTGAGCTATGCCTGCGGTTACCATACCCAGAGTCCTCATTTTTTCTGACTGGATTAGCTGGGCCTCTGACTCCTCAAGCTGACGGTGTGCCTTTTTAAGTTCCTCATAGGTATTCTTAAGCTCTGCCTCCGCCTGCTTGCGCACGAGTATTTCTTTATTTAGTTCATCGCGAGACGCAGTAACTTTTTTTAAATTCTCGGTCATCCGGTCAAATGCCCTGGATAGCTGTCCGACTTCATCGTTTGCCTCTGTGCCTACTTTATAATCCAAATTCCCTTTGCCTATAATCTCGGCCCCCTCTCTTAGTCTTGCAATCGGCATTGTTATAGAACGAGAGATAAACAAAGTTACAAGGACAGTTAATACAATAATAATAAGAGAGGCGTTTAATATATGGCTTCTTAAAATAAAAATGGGGTTAAATACTTCCCTCGTATCGTGCGAGACCAAAAGAATCCATTGCGGCCCTCTAAATTTTATTTGGCCCCTTGAACTGACATAAGAGAAGATCCTTTCGCGCCCCCCTTCCTGGCTAATAAAGAAACCACTTTGTTGCTTTATTTTCTTGAAAAACTCCTTGCCAGATATGTCTTCTAAGATTCTGAACGATTTTGTGGCATAAATCAATTGGCCCTTTTTTGTAATCAGCTTGATCTCTGTGGTCTGGCATCTCTCTGCGGCAAGTTCTGCCTGCTTTATGATTCCAGTAACATGCATTATTGCTTTAATTACACCTATAAAATTATGCCTTTCGTCCTCAACCCTCTGTGCGAGGACGAGGCCGTAATTTCCGGTGCTCTCGTCATACTCAACGCCACCCACATAAACACCGTCTCTCTTTGCAACCTGCCACCACTGCTCATCATCCTGCCTGTAGTCCGTGGTCCTGGCTGTCTGGGCAACATTAGCGCCGTATCTGTTCGTAACTAAGGCCTCTGTGAAGACAACGCGCCCGTATTCCTCTATCCAGAATTTAATGTATTCGTCTCTTAGCTGTTGAGACAGCCTATTGTCTATGAGTCTTTTCATAAACGGGGTTATGCTTCCCTCAGGTGCAGAAACCCACTCTCTCTCCTTTTGAGCAATATACTCTTCTATATTATCCAGGCTTTCAAATTCTCTGTTGGACTCAGCAAGAACCTTCTCAAGCAGATAACCCTTAGACCTTACCTGTAAAAACTCCATCTTATCATTGATGCTATACTCTACCTTTTTCATCATCTCCTCAGCCAGAAAAATAGAATGCTTGCTGACACAGTCTAATAAAAATTTCCGGGCTGTATTCACTGAATAAAAAGCCAGGGTAACCATCGATACCACAACAATGAGAAAAACCATCATTAATCTTCTGCTTATAGTCATTTTCTTGCCTTCAGTCTATGAACCTAATCTGTCCATTTACAATCTGAGCAGGAAAAAGCGAAAAGTTTATCTCACGCTCCTTCGGCTTAATCTCAAGGTCACCAAAGACCCCCGTATAAAAAAACTCTTCCTCTAATAAACTCCTTATACTTTTACGGGCAAGCTCTCTATCCTCCAGAACGCCTATAAGGAATTTTATGAAATCATAACCGTTGGCTGCGTATATGGTCAGGGGCCTATTATATCTTGCCTCGTATTTTTGTTTTAACTCGGAAGCAAAGAAAAAGTCAGGATTAAAGATAAGGGGACTGGCCACATATATCCCATCTGCCTCGGGCATACCTCTAATAGAATACAGGGTGGCAGTGGATGTTGCAAGGATAGTTCCTTTGTAATCTTCTTTCCTTAACTCTTTGAGTATCTCCTTAATGTAAGTTGCCAAACCCACCACATAGATTGCCGGGCAGTGTTTAAGCTCTGTAATGTATTTCTTAAAATCGGTCTCCCCTGCCTGGAAAACCTGGCTTCTGAGTTTACCTCCGGCTTCCTCAAAGGCCTCCTTAAACCGACCAAAAACACTTCTGCCATACTCATCGTCTAAGTAGATTATGCCTGAGTCTTTAAGCTTAAGCTGCTGTAAGATTGACATAATAGGAGAGATTTCGTGCTTTGCTGTGGGGTAATACCTGAAAACCCAATTGTTCTGTTCTGTTAACTCAGGAGCTGTGGCTATCAGTCCCACAACAGCAACCTCGTATTTCTCGGCAAGAGGAGCTACGGCCATCGAGACAGTACTTAGGACAGAAACATATAGAAGGGGGTGGTGAGCCTTTTCTATTCTCTCAAATGCCCTCTTTCCTTCTTCAGGGTCGGTTTTGCTGTCCTGGATAATTAACTCTATTCTCTTTCCATTTATTCCGCCCCATTTGTTTATCTCCTCGATAGCCAGAAGCATCCCATTCCTTAAATCCAACCCACAGTCAGCGCCAGGACCGGACATTGCCAGAACTGCACCTATTTTTATTGGTTCCTGACCTCCTTTGTGCTGCATAAAAATCAAACCCAGAGCTACTGCAATTCCAGCAAGAACAAATACACTCCAGATTAATTTTTGCCTGGACATCCAGACCTCCTGCCTGCCATCAAGGCTAATTAAAATTCCAGGTTAATTAGCGCCCAAGACATTATAACTGCCCCTTTTGGACGAAGAAATAACTTTATCTCTCAATAGCAATGATTTATTATATTACTATTAGCTTAAATATCAAGATTATTGTCGGTAAAGAGAGGTGGGTTTACAGAGAAAAAGGGTCAGGTCT
>CAYMKG010000089.1:0-5178 GCA_964391145.1 uncultured Planctomycetales bacterium | reverse complement strand
TTGATCCAGGTAGTGCTTTTGATAAGGCTAACCGCGAGGAAGCCGCCCAGGTTATCGGCTCAATGAAGGTAACCTTCTAACGCAACCAATGTGAAAGCAAGAAACCCCTGGAGGAGAAATCCTCCGGGGGTTTTTTATTGTAAAACGCGGATTTTCGCGGATTGCAAAACGCGGATTTTCATAACAAATCTGCGGTCATCCGCGTCTAATATGTTATATACGTGATTTAACAACTAGTAAAATGACAATTTCAACCCAATTTTAACGCAGATTCTCGCAAATCTAACGCAGATTTACGCAGATAAATCTTCTAATCTGCGACCATCTGCGTGAAATCTGCGATTATCTGCGTTCAAGGGGTAGTACTTAAATTGGCTAATGTTATATTTAGCGATTATCTACCATATGCACCAACCCTATTATAAGAATCTCCTTACCGGAGAAGTGGGGGCGCCTTGGGTTCGCCTGCATGGAATTAAGGATTATCTGGATATGCTCCTCATTCTAAAGGATTATCCGCAGATTCACCTTACTTTTAATCTTACACCTTGCCTGATTGAACAGATTGAGGATTATGCGGATAATAAGGTGCAGGATAAATATCTCCGGCTTTCCTACAAACCTGCTGAAGAATTAACCGGCGAAGATAAGCAATTTATTCTGAATAATTTTTTTCACATCTACTCTAAATACGGTATTGCCATTCATCCTCGTTATTATCAGCTTTATTTAAAAAGACAATCCGGCCAGGAACTTACTATTCAGGAGCTGCGCGATCTGCAGGTCTGGTTTAATTTGGCCTGGTTTGACCCGTATTTCAGAAAAAATATAAAGGAATTAAAATATCTAATAGACAAAGGTAGATTTTTCACAGAAGAAGAAAAGCATACCTGTTTAGATAAACAATTCGAAGTTTTAAGCAATATAATTCCTTCCTATAAAGAATTTCAATCCAGAGGCCAGATTGAAGTAATCACCAGCCCTTATTATCACCCCATTTTACCTTTGCTTTATAATAGCAAGATTGCCCGAGAAGCAAATCCAGAGATTCAATTGCCCGAGATAGCTTTTAATTTTCCTCAGGATGCACAAAGCCAGATTCAAATAGCGGTTGAGTTTTATCAGCAGAGGTTCGGGAGCAAACCAAAAGGTATGTGGCCGCCTGAAGAAGCTGTATCAGAGCATATTCTCGGCTTATTTATTCAGTCCGGGATAAACTGGATAGTAACTGATGAGGCGATGCTTTTTAAGTCTCTGAGAAAAAAGAAAAGGCAAGCCGCTTATTTATACAAACCCTACCGGTTAAGGAGAGAGGAGGGGGAGGTTAACATAGTCTTTCGCGACCGCAATCTTTCTGATTTGATTAGCTTTGTTTACCACCGCCTGAATCCTTTAGAGGCGGTTGGCGATTTCCTTGAGCATCTGGAAAACATTCACCAGTATTGTAAGCTCGAAAATCCATTGGCCGTAGTTGCCTTAGACGGAGAAAATGCCTGGGAATATTACAGAAACGACGGCTGGAATTTTTTGACTTTACTTTATCAGCAACTCTCCACATCTGAGTTTTTAAAGACGGTTACTGTATCAGAATACCTCCGGATGTTTCCGCCTGAAGACAATCTGGGCTACCTTAAGCCCGGCTCCTGGGTTGGCGGCGATTTCAACAAGTGGATTGGCTCAAGCCTAAAGAACAGAGCCTGGCAGTATCTGGCCCAGTCAAGAGCAGAATTGCAGCAAATGATTGACAGCGGACAACAGCTGCCGGAGCCGGCGCTAAAACAAATTCATATTGCTGAGGGAAGCGATTGGTTTTGGTGGTACGCAGATACCGATGATAAAACTTTTGACGAACTATTCCGAATGCATTTGAGCAATCTTTATCGCTTTATCAAAAAACAACCTCCGGAGAGTCTAAAAAAGCCCCTGCTATAGTGTCTATTCTATTGACACACCAGGACTTTTGTGCTATATAAAAAACTAGGTAATTTAACAACTGGGAAAACATCAATTTCAACCCATTCTTAACACCGCAAGGACGCCAAACTACCGCAAAGGCGCAAAGAATTTTGCATTTTAGCGGAATTTTTGCGGTTTAGCGGTGTTCAGAGGGTGGTTCTTAAATTGGCTAAAAAACGTGAAACAGAAGGAAGCCTACGATTATCTCGCCAGGGTTTATTTAGATAAAGCCAGCAAGAGAAGAGAACCCCGCCCCAAAAGAAGGCCAATTTTTATATACGTTTACGTCGGATTAAGTTTAATTTTAATTGCGGGTTTAACTATTGTTTTATTTAGTTTAATTAGACAGAAAGGAGCGGCAAAAAAAGCTCTCGCTTTAATAATTGAACCAGGACTTACGCGGATAAGTTTTAACTTTGATTTGGCAAAGAAAGAAATATTGAGCTATAACCTTGAGGATTTGAACCTTCGAGATTATAAAGCTTTGGGGGTTTTTGTGCGCACAGCTAACCCAAAACATGAGCTCCACTTACGGATTGAGCTTAGAAATAGATATGGTGAGGAGTCCGAGTTCTATTTAAGTGATATCTGCGGCAGATGGTCCGACTTTAAGGTAGATTTAGCCGATTTTAAAGATATCACTAATTGGTCAAATATGTCCGAGCTAAGGTTTGTGATTGAGGATTGGAACACAAGAGTTAAAAAGGGTAGAGTTTATATTGATAATGTTCGTTTTATAAAATAAAGGAGGTAGGTAAAATGCGCATAATTGCCATTGCTAATCAAAAGGGAGGATGCGGCAAGACTACAACTGCAATTAATCTGGCAGCGTGTCTGGCTATTAATAATCGCAAGGTTCTTTTGATTGATATGGACCCCCAGGCGCACGCTACTTTAGGTTTGAATGTATTGCCCGAATTGAGCATTTATAACGTTTTATCCAGGTTAACTGATAAAAAGGCGCAGTTACCCGATATTATTATTACGATTTCCGAAAATCTTCATCTTGTACCTTCAGGTATAGTTTTGAGCACCCTTGAGCAGGAACTCTCCGGCGAAATCGGCAGAGAATCCTGTTTATTAGACGCCTTAAATGAATTTAGCCCTGGATACGATTACATCCTTGTTGACTGTCCCCCGAATTTAGGGATTTTGACCATAAATGCAATAAGGGCGAGCTCCGAGCTTATTATTCCCACCGAGTCAAGCCGCTTTTCTGTGGAAGGGATTGACCAGCTCATCGGCATTGTTGAGCTAATCAGAGACAGACTAAATCATAACGTGGAATACCGCATACTGGTAACCAATTTTGATTCGCGCCTCGCTCATTCTTTTAACATGCTCAAAAAGATAAAAGAGAAATTCGCCGATAAGATGTTCAATACAATTATTCATGTAAATGTTAAGCTAAAAGAGGCGCAGAATCAGGGCGCTCATATTCTCAACTACAATAAGTATTCCCGGGGCGCAAAGGATTATTTTAGCTTAAGCCGCGAGATTATCACTCAGGAAAGGCCGTTTGTGCAAATGCCCCGCATTTCCGAGATTATCCTTTCCTTAACCGCGCCTGAGGCAAAGGAGGTATATTTGGCCGGCGATTTTAATCAGTGGCGTATAGATGATAAGAGCAGGATGCAGTTAGGAGACGGCGGGAAATGGATGAAAAGGCTTCAGCTTAAACCCGGGAATTACAGGTATCGTTTTGTGGTTGACGGCCAATGGCGGCAGGACCCTGAAAATCCCCGTTATGAGGTGAACCCTTTTGGTTCGATGGATTCATTATTAGAGGTTAAGGAGGAGGTTTGATATGCCAGTTAAAAAGAAAAAAGGGGTAAGCAAGCCAGTAGCGCGAAAAAAGAGCAGTAAAAGAAAGCCGGTTGCTAAGAAGAAAAGATTGGTTAAGAAAAAAGCTAAGCGAAAGCCGGCTATAAAATCCGGCGCCAAAAAACTTAAACAGAATATAGTGGGCATAGTAACTCATTATTTTCCCCGCGTAAAGGCAGCAGCTATAAAACTCAAAGCTCCTTTAAAATTGGCAGACACAGTGAAGATAAAGGGGCACACAACTGATTTTATCCAAGTGGTTAAATCGCTTCAGATTAACCGTCAGCCAATAAGCATGGCTAAGCGAGGCCAGGAGATTGGTCTGTTAGTAAATTCGCGCGTTAGACGCAAGGATATTGTTTATAAGGCCTAATTGCGAAAGAAAGGAGTAAAAAATATGAGGCTTACTGAGATTCGGAAAATAGCGAGAAAGCGAGGCATCAAGACCCCTGGAAAATTTAAAAAACCGGAGTTGATTCGGATTATTCAGCGCGCAGAAGGCAATTTTGACTGCTTTGGCACTGCTATGAATTATTGCGACCAGTTAAACTGCCTATGGAGAAAAGACTGCCTTAAGCTAAAGTAATTCTGCTTCTTAAGTAAAACTCCCTAAGCTAACCATCAAAAACTTTCCCCAAAAAATTTTGAAAGCGCTTTCTTGACATTTGTGCAATAAATGCTATACTTACTATAACACTAAATTCTTATTTAAAAAAGGGGGTTGCTGATGCAAGAAAAGAGACAGGTAATTGAATGTCCTAGATGCGGGAGTCATATGGTATTTACAAGAAAGATTACTCCACCTGTAGATGGTTTGGCGGGATTGCTGTATAGGTGTCCAACAAGAAATAATGGAAAAGCTGAAGGTGGCTGCGGATATGTAAAAGAGATTTTGGTTTTGTTTTCTTCCTTAGGACAACAGGAAATATTTGTTTAACTTTAACTTCCTATAATATATCTTATGTTAACTTCAGTATATTTGAATATCCTATCCCAAGTTAATAAGCCCCAATGAGTTAGGTGAAATATTTAATTTCCTGTGAAAAACTCCCTTCAATCTTACTCACCTTTACCTTTACTTATCTGTGCTTACTAATTTGAGAACTTTGCTGAAAATCTTATTATAATTTTTAGATAATTTAACAACAATTTAACAACCAGGAAAACATCAATTTCAACCCATTCTTGACACCGCAAAGACGCTAAATTACCGCAAAAGCGCAAAGAATTTTTGCGTTTTAGCGGAATTTTTGCGGTTTAGCGGTGTTCAGAGAGTAGTTTTTAAATTGGCTAATAATTTTGGCAGGAGAGCTGAATTTGGCAGGGATTGCACCAGCCCCTCTATTTGCTGGTTAATTAGTGGATTAAACAAACTCTACCTTTAACTGTCTGCCTAAT
>CAYMKG010000088.1:0-5207 GCA_964391145.1 uncultured Planctomycetales bacterium | reverse complement strand
CCTTCTTGCCCGGCATCGTTAAATATTCCCTGGCAATGCCGGATATCCACTGGGGTTACGGCATGCCCATTGGGGGGGTGGTTGCTACAGATATTGATAACGGAGGCATAGTCGGCGCCGGGCTTGTTGGCTACGATATCAATTGCCTTTCTGCAACTACCTTTATTTTCAATGAGTTAGGATATAAGATTAAAATTAAAGATTATGAAAAACAATTTCATAAACACAAGCTAATCTGTGTGGATTTTGCTAAGAATAAGACTCAAGATACTGACATAGTTGGATTTTTAAAGCAAAAACCCAAGACAAGAATGCTTAATGTGGTAACTGAAACAGGAAGATGTATAGAAGCAACCTCCGACCATCCATTTTACACTAAAGATGGTATGAAGGAAGTTGGAAGGCTTTCAGTTGGAGATGAGGTTGCTATTTATCCCTTTGTAGGCGTGGATTACCAGGAGCCTTCTTCTGAGGTAATTGTGAATAAAAAAGATATTGAGGGAATTCTTCTTAAATTAGGAAGAGATTCTTGCGGCCGTAGAGCAGAGCAGATAAAAACACACCTTGAACGCCTAAACATATTGCCTTTAAGATACGACTCTTGGCAACTACCATACCTGCTTAAAATTATGGGATATTGCTTTGGTGATGGCCTGATTTATTTTTGCGGCAAAGATAAGCGCGGTACAGTTTGCTTTTATGGCAATAAACAAGACTTGAAAAAAATGAAAGAGGACTTATTTAAGATTGGCTTTAAGTCATCTATTTATTCCCGGCACAGGCATCATAAAATAAAGACTCAATATACTGTGGCTGAGTTCGAAAGGGAAGAAGTCTGGCTCAAGGTTAATTCACGCAGCCTTGCATTACTTTTAGCGGCGCTTGGCACACCAGTTGGTAATAAATGTCACCAATCTTATGATTTACCGAAGTGGTTATTTAAAGCGCCGCTTTGGCAGAAGAGGTTATTTTTAGCAGGCTTATTTGGCGCAGAGTTATCTTTACCTAAGACAATGACGGGGCACGGTTATAATTTTTATGTTCCTGCTCTATGTATGAATAAGACAGAAAATAGCCTCGAATCAGGCAGAAGATTCCTTTTAGACCTTTCAAATTTACTTAAAGAGTTCGATATTAACACCCTGAAAATCAGCCAGCGAAAAGAGTTCGTTAACAAGGATGGCGTAATCTCTTATCGGTTAAAATTAATGCTGTCGGGTAAAACTAAGGATTTAATTAATCTTTACAGTAAGGTAGGTTTTGAATACAATCAAAAGCGTATGTTTTTAGCTAATGTGGCTGTTGGCTATTTGAGGTTAAAAGAAACTATTTTAAGAGAAAAGAAAGAAGTGGCACTTCTGGCGCCTAAATTATATACTTCCGGCAAATGGAATAGGGAATGTCTATTTGAGTATTTAACCGATTCTCCTTATATAACTGATAAATTTGTTGAGCGTTCATTATACGAACCAAGAAAGACAAAGCCCAGAGTATGGACTGAGACTCCCAAATTTGAGGAGTACCTTAAGAAAGCTACTGAAGGATTAGGGTATTCAGGGATGGTTTGGGAACGGCTTAACTCCATTTATGATTTAGAATACGATGATTACGTTTATGATTTCACTGTTGCTCATCGCCATCATAATTTTATCGCTAATAACTTTGTGGTTTCAAACTGCGGTGTCCGCCTGATGAAAACAAACTTCCAGTACGATGAGATAAAGGATAAAATTAAGGATTTGGTTTATGCGCTCTACTCCGATATACCATCCGGCGTAGGCTCAAAAGGAGAGATAAGGGTCAGCGGGAGAGAAGAGAGAGAGATTTTAATCAAGGGCGCAAAATGGGCTGTTGAGAGGGGTTATGGCATTCAGGAGGATTTGGAGTGTACCGAAGAGTACGGAGCAATGGCTGGAGCTGACCCCACCGCGATATCGGACAGGGCGTATGAAAGAGGAAAGGCGCAGTCGGGGACTCTGGGCTCAGGAAATCATTTCCTGGAGGTCCAGGTGATTGACCAGCTCTATGACCGGGACATATGCGATTATCTTGGATTAACCGTCGGCCAGATTACGGTTATGATTCATTCCGGCTCGCGCGGATTCGGCTACCAGGTTTGCGATGATTTTGTGAAGCGCATGATACCGTGCTTAAGCAAATACCGTATAAATGTTCCTGACAGGCAACTGGCTTGCGCGCCGGTAAATTCTCCCGAAGGCAAACAATACCTTGCGGCGATGAGATGCGCCGCAAATTACGCCTGGGCAAACCGCCAGTGCCTGATGCATCTGGCGCGCAAGTCCTTTGAGAGAATATTCGGTAAGTCCTGGCAGAATATGGGGATGCATCTAATCTACGACGTTGCCCATAACATCGCCAAGATTGAAAAGCATATCGTGAATGGCAGGGAAAAAACCGTATGCGTCCACCGAAAGGGTGCAACCCGTGCTTTTGCGCCAGGTCATCCGGCTTTACCCGAGAGATATAAAGAAATAGGCCAGCCGGTGATTATCCCGGGCGATATGGGAAGAAATTCTTATCTGTTGGTGGGGACTCAGAAAGCAATGCAAGAGACGTTCGGTTCCACCTGTCACGGCGCCGGGCGCGTAAAATCCCGCTCCGCTGCAATAAGGTCAATAAATGCAAATCAATTGATTAAGGAATTAGAGGCAAAGAACATATTCGTCAAAGCCTCAGGTCGCAGCACACTCGTTGAGGAGGCCCCGGCAGCCTATAAGGACGTAAACGATGTGGTTGATGTGGTGCACAATGCCGGCATTTCAAAGAGGGTTTGCAGGATGAAACCCTTGGGGGTAATTAAAGGTTAGCAAATGGCTAATGGCTAATAGCAAATGGCTTATGGCAAATGGCAAATAGAAAAGACTTATGTTAGATATTAAATTTATCAGAGAGAATCAGAATTTAGTAAAAAAATCTATCGCAGACCGTGGGCTGAAGTTTGATTTGGAGGAATTTATCGGTATTGATGAATCCCGCCGGAAGGTCCTTAGCGAGTTGGATGAATTGCGCCGGCAGAGAAACATCGCTAACGATGAGATTTCTCAACTTCTAAAAGAAAAAAAAGACGCAAAATCCAAGATTGAAGCAATGAAATCTACCTCCAGAAAAATAGACGAACTGGAGGATAAAATAAAAGGCTATCAGGATAAATTAAGCCAGCTTGCTCTGCTCGTACCCAATATTCCCCATCCTTCTGTTCCCGTAGGAGACGTTTCGGCTAAAAAGATTGTGCGCACCTGCGGCAAGATGAGGAAATTTGTTTTCACCCCTTTAACCCACATAGAAATAGCCGCTGCTTTAGATATAATCGATTTCTCTCGCGCAGCCAAGATTACCGGTACTAATTTTGTGCTTTATAAAGGATGGGGAGCAAGACTGGAGCGCGCTTTAATAAATTTTATGCTCGACCTGCATACAAAAAAGCACGGCTACACCGAGGTATTCCCGCCTTTTTTGGTTAATCGGCGGGCAATGACCGGAACCGCACAGCTTCCCAAGCTAGAGGAGGATATGTACCGGCTTCGTGACGACGATTTATTTTTGGTTCCCACTGCCGAGGTTCCTTTAACCAATATCTTTTGCGAGGAGGTCTTAGAGGAAGACGAGCTACCTATTTATTATACCGCTTATACTGCCTGTTTTCGACGGGAGGCCGGCTCATATGGAAAAGAGACTAAAGGTTTGATACGCGTGCATCAGTTTGACAAAGTAGAATTGGTTAAATTCGTAAAGCCCGACAGTTCTTATTTTGAATTGGAAGAGTTGGTCAGGAATGCTGAAGAGGTTTTGCAACTGTTGAATCTGCCTTATCGGGTAGTACTATTATCCACTGAGGACTTAAGCTTCGCTGCTTCTAAATGTTATGATTTAGAGGCTTATGCTCCTGGCCTGGATACGTGGCTTGAGGTCTCCAGTTGCAGCAATTTTGAGTCTTTTCAGGCGCGACGCGCCAACATAAAATACCGCCGCAAAGATAATAAGAAGCTGGATTACCCGCACACCCTTAACGGCTCAGGTGTTGCTTTGGCCCGCACAATGATTTGCATCCTGGAAAATTATCAGCAGCCAGACGGCTCAATAATCATTCCCGAGGTGTTGCGGCCTTACTTAGATGGAGCAACTGCAATCCCTAAACCCTAACAGGTCAAGAAAGGCTTCGACGGTTCTTAAGTTTATCATCGTGGTTTTTCTCCTGCCCTGGTTTTATTCCACGACGGCCGCTTTTATAACAGAACTTAAAACAATCCCGGAAAAATCTTTTAATTCGTTTGCCGCCGGCATAATCAGCTTTCTGGTTATCTATCTGTTTATTTATGTTCCGGGCAAAATTTATCAGCAGGAGCAGAAGGTAACCGAGGCAACTTTCCGCTTTATCTCACCCCTGGTTAAACTTGCTCCGTTTGTTCTGCCTATATATACAATCATTCTTTTCTTGCTCTACTGCCTGCTGGCTTTTCTTTTCAAAGCCGAGCCCTCTCTCGAGTTCTTTATGTTCCTGTTCGGCTTCAGCATCATATTCCATCTGGCTTTTACCGCAAAGGCATTGCGCTCGCGCAAAGATGATTTCCTGATGATAAATTATCTGTTCTCGTTCGGCTTTATCTATGTTATCAATGTCGCCTTGCTTTCGTTAGGATTCAGCATTTTATTTGAGCCGTTTTCCTGGCTTAGCTTCTGCAAGTCCTCATTCCAGGCAAGCAGCAGCATCATCTCTTCTATATTCAACCAGCTTTTCTTGTAATTAACCCCGCACCTTTTTAGTATTCGTAGTGATTTTAAGAACAATTCTTTAAAAGCATTGAATATAGAAAAGGTGCGGGGTTGACATTAGCATACAACAATGGTATGATTTGAGACTGGAGGGCTGCGATAATTGGCAGTCGGGCGGTCTTGAACCCCGCACCTTTTTATTGTATCGGAATTTCAATTTATTGAAATTCCGACAGCCCTTTCTACAAAGTAGCATAGGTGTGGGGCAAGAAAGGCCTGGACCAGACAGGCAAAATTCCGATATGACCCAGCCCTTTTAGAAAAAGGGCTGTCCAAAGGAAGATAGTGCACGAGCCCGCCCTTTTTTACTGCGTAGTTTTTCTGCAGAGCAGAAAGGGCGGGGGAGTGCCTATCTGGGTTCTTTGATTTATGGAGGAGTGGCTGAGTGGTTGAAAGCGACCGCCTTGAAAGCGGTT
>CAYMKG010000087.1:0-5227 GCA_964391145.1 uncultured Planctomycetales bacterium | reverse complement strand
AACGGGGGTTTCTTCTGGACAATTACGGCTGATTCAAATCCTGATGGTGCAACCTTTTATCTGGATGATATAAAATTTGTTGCAGACCCAACCATGAAACCCGAGGCCAAGAAACGAGAAGCCATGCCCTTTTACGTCTATTCTGACCGGGGCTCAATCAGTAACCACTTTATCCCTTCCGGCTGGATGCCGGCAACCGCTTCTCAGGATTTAAAGTATAACCAGGGCTGGAAGGAAAATCCCTATCTGGGAGATACCTGTATCAGAATTGCTTATAACGATAATTCCGGCACTCGCTGGGCAGGAATTTACTGGCAGCACCCCGCAAACAACTGGGGAACTCAGGACGCCGGCTACGATTTATCCGCTGCTAAGAAATTAACCTTTTGGGCGCGCGGGGAAAAAGGCGGAGAGAGGATTGAGGAGTTCAAGGCCGGGGGAATAATGGGGGAATTTTCAGATTCAGATTCTGCCAGCATCGGCCCGGTGATTCTCAACAAAGAATGGACACAATATACCATTGATTTAGGCGGCAAGGATATGTCTTATATTATTGGTGGTTTTTGTTGGGCGACCAACATTGATGTTAATCCTGAAGGCATTACTTTCTATTTGGATGAGATCAAGTATGAGTAAGTTAAGTCACCAGGTTACCAGGTCGCCAGGTCACCAGCGCATAAAACTGGTGGCCTGGTGTCTTGGTGTCTTGGCGCTCCTTTCAATTTTCTTCTCAATAACCGGTATGGCCAGACGGCCAAGGCCAAAGGTCTATATCCGCAAATACAGAGGTAGCCGCTATCGCCTGTTTGTGGAAAATAAGCCTTATATTATAAAAGGGGTATGTTACAATCCCGTGCCAATTGGAGAAAATCATGAATACGACGTGTTTTCCGACCCCAATAAACCCTGGTTAGTAGATGGCAAGTTGATGCAGGAAATGGGAATAAATACGGCCCGCTTTTACGAGATAAGCGATAATCCCCAGCAAGTCAGACAGGTTATCCGGGATTTATATCAGCTTTACGGCATCCGCAGTATTCTGGGTCACTGGTTGGGATTTTGGGAATACCCCTGCCCACGCTATGGAGACAGGGATTTTCAAGAGAAGGTGAAGCAAGAGGTCTTGAACATGGTCAACCTCTACAAAGATGAAGAAGGAGTCCTGTTTTGGTTATTAGGAAACGAAAACAACTATTCTTTTTCCGGCCAGGTTAATCCCTGGACTAACGATGAAATTGAAAATGAGCCTGACCCGGCAAAACGGAGAGTAATGCGAGCTAAAATATACTATTCCTTTGTAAATGATTTAGCCCGGGAAATTCATAAGATTGATCCTAATCACCCAGTTGCTTTAGGTAACGGAGAACTTATCGGGCTGGAGGTTGCCAATGAAGTTTGCCCGGATATTGACCTGGTTGGCTGTATTATTTATCGCGGCAAGACCTTTGGTAATCTATTCAATTCTCTTAAGGCGACTTTCGACCGGCCGATAGCTATAACCGAGTTTGGGGCGGATAGCTATGATGCCCATAAAAAGAGAGAGGACCAAAATATGCAGGCCTACTTTTTGGAATCTCAATGGAGACAAATTTACAGAAATTTATACGAGGATGAAGATGGGGCAGGAAACTGTTTAGGTGGCACAATCTTTGAATGGACAGATGAATGGTGGAAGCACAACGAATACTCGCCAGAGGGCTGGTCGGTTCATGATACCGGCGCAGGCTGGTCCAACGGCTCTTATTATTTCGACATTCGGGCAGAAAATAATATGAATATGAACGAGGAGTGGTTTGGCATTGTAGCTTTGTCGCCCGACTTAGAGAGGGGGTTAAATAAGCGCTTACCCCGCAAGAGCTATTATGTTCTGAGAGAATTCTGGAAGAACCCTGAAGGAAAGCCAATAGTCAAGAGTCCAAAATCGCGATGAGGGCAAGAAGAACGAAATTCCCAATAATATTTTTACTCTTAGCATTTATTACTGGTTACGAGTTACTAGTTAAGAGTTACGAATCAATTGCTCAAGTCCCGTTAGAAACAGAGTTTCTAACGGGGCAAGAGAATTTAGAGCAGTTGAAAGAATCATACTTCAGCCAGCATAAATACTCTGAGTTTGTGGATTATTTAAAAAGCATAAGAGAGCAAGATCCCGCCAAGGCAAGTTACTATATTGCTCTCAGTCGTTATGAACAGCTAAGATATTTAGAAGAAACCCAAAACTGGGAGGAATATTTTAATAGAGGAGAGGGCTATCGGCGGGAGTTTAAACAGGAAGCCAACAAGGCCTTGGAGCTGGCCTCGGAAGAGAGCCCTGTTTCTATCTATGCCAGGTGTCTTTTATGGCAGTTTCACTACGATATGCAGGATGAGCAGCAGGGGGAAGCGCTGAGGGATTTACTGAGCGTTGTTAAGCAGTATTCTGAATTGCCCGATGCCGATTTAACCGCGATTAAATTCGTTGCCGATAAGCTATCTAATTATGGGGAGCGAATAAATTCCCAGAAGGTTTACAAAATTTATCTGGAAAGGATGATAGCAACTCTTTCGGAAAATAAAGAATCAAATTTAATTTCCCTGGCAAAGGAGTTGGCTTTCAGCGAAGACGGCCGCGGCAGCCCCTTTTTTGCCGAAGAGGTTTTTAAAAAAATAGAGGGTATAAACCCGGATTTCATTCTGGATGAGCAAACCCAGTATCTGCGCGCTTATAACTTGCAGATGACCAAACAATACGAAGATACCTATCGTCAATACAGGATATTGGTGGACAATTATCCCCGGACTTCTCATTATAAGGAAGCCCTTTTTAAAATGGGGGTGATTTGCGCGTATGTATTGAGAGATATTCCTGCGGCTTTTAATTACTTTACGGAACTGATTCAATCGCTTCCCCCGGATTCGCATACTGTCTGTGCTTTGTATCAACTTGGTCTGATTTCTCAATACCAAGGTGATATTTCCAGCGCCCAAAGATATTTCAGCGAGCTTATGGAAAAAGCTGAACAGGCTTCCTGTTGCAATGATTTGGTTAACAGAGCACTTGCCAGGTTAAAAGAAATAGAACAAGGTCAAGCTTTGGAATTTAATCTCAATAGTTTTATGGATGCCTTAAAACAAGGCGATGTAAGGATACCCAATATTGATATAACAGCCCAGCATTTTAAATTAGCCCCGCAACAGGAGGTCCGAATATCCTCATTTGTTTTACCTGCGGAAAGCGGGTGTTTTCCCGTCAATTTAGAATATTTCTGGTCAGGAGATCTTGGTAGCGCTAGCCCCGGCAGCGGCCAGGGCAGTTTTGTTACCCATTATTCTCATCCCGGCATGAAGTTAATCCAGCTTACGGTTATTGCGCCTTCGGGCGTTTTAGGCCGCGATTTTATCTTTCTGAATGTGGCTGAAGATTAACTGAAACTTTTCCGGTATAGGATGACAGGTACTACTATACTAATTGTCGAAGGAGAAGAGGGATTGCGCCTTTGGATGGCCGATATTTTGCAGCGGGAAGGATTTAAGATTTTCTCAGCCTCCACTTCCGAAGAGGCCTTAAAGATGGTGTACGAGCATATACCCGATTTGGTTGTCTTAGATTTACCTTTGCCCATGATGGGTAGTTACAAACTCCTCAAAGATTTAAAACAGGATTTGATGCTCCGCTACATCCCAATCGTTGTATTGACTGAAAGAAAAAATATCGAGAAAAAGATGCTTGATACAGAATTTTTTGTTGATGATTATATCTTTAAGCCGGTTGAGGAGGCGGAATTATTAGCTAGGATTAAAATGGCCGCAGGGCGTACCCATTTAGAACTGGATGTTAATCCGCTCACCCGCCTTGCCGGTTATAACTCAATTCTAAGGAGATTAGAAGATGTTTTAGATAAAAAGATGACTTTTGCCGTTTGCTACGTGGATTTAAACAACTTCAAATCCTTTAATGAAAAATACGGATTTAACCGCGGCGATGATGTAATCAGGTTTACCTCCGGCCTGATTTCAAAGGTGGTTAAGGAATCCGGAGACGCTGATGATTTTATCGGGCACATCGGCGCAGATGAATTTGTTATCGTTACTAAGCCGGAAAAGGTAGATAAATTTTGTCCTAAGATAATCAATGAATTTGACTTGGCAATTCCTCAATTCTATGATGAAGAAGCTCGCCGGCAAGGGTATATAGTTAGGACCGACCGCCACGGCAACTCAATAAAGGCTCCGATTATGTCCATTTCCATAGCCGTGGTTACAAACGAAAAAAAGGAATTGTTCCACATCGGTCAGATAAGCAAGCTGGTTATGGAACTAAAGCACTATGCGAAATCTTTCTCCGGAAGCGTTTATTTTAAGGACCGCCGGCAAAGTAGGTATTCTATGATCCCCGGCATTTCTCAGAAAGAATTGATTAAACGCTACGAACAGATGCGAGAGGACGCCAGGAGAAGGATTGGCCAACGAGCGAAAAAAATAGAAGCCCTGAGAGAAATTATCGAGCAGGAAAAGATAAATATATTGTTTCAGCCGATAGTTTGTTTTCGCACCAAATCTGTTATTGGGTATGAGGCCTTGATGCGCGGCCCGATGGGCACGGAATTGGAAGGCCCGGAGCTGTTGTTCGATTTGGCCAGAGAAGGTAATATGCTCTGGCAGCTTGACCGCCTATGTCGCAAGAAGATATTGTCTTACAGTAGAGATTTTAGTAATAATTTGACACTCTTTTTAAATACCTCCCCGGAATCAATATACGACCCGGAGTTTAGACGAATTCAATTTCTCGAAAATTGCACCTTAAAGCCGGAGAATTTAGTAATAGAGATTACCGAGCGGGGGATGGTCGAAGATTTCGCCGCATTCTACGAAATTTTGAAGTCTATCCAGCAGAAGAAAATAAAGATAGCGATAGACGATGCCGGGAGCAGCTATGTGAGTTTGCGCAACGTAGCAAAGCTAAAGCCCGACTACATCAAGATAGATATATCGGTAATCAGGAATATAGATGTAGACAAGCTAAGGCAGGATGTGCTCTCCACCTGGTTTACTTTTTCCCAGAGAATAGGTTCGGTTTTAATCGCCGAAGGCATACAGACAAAAGAAGAGTTCGGTTTTCTTTCCGCCATAGGAGTGCCTCTAGGGCAAGGTTACCTTTTTGCTAAACCAGACAAGCCCTATCCGAAATTAAACGAAAATATTTCAGTTAGTTAAAATAATTGTGGCGGGACAGAATCCTCTATAAAAA
>CAYMKG010000086.1:3502-5254 GCA_964391145.1 uncultured Planctomycetales bacterium | reverse complement strand
AGGTATTCTGGCCAACTGAGCCAGTTGAACCTAATACTACAATGCGCTTCATCCCGCACCTCTCAAATATTCAACCCGCACCTTGTAATATCTATAAAGCACTATTTTTTGAATGTAATAAAGGTGCGGGATTCATATTCGGATTAAGTACCAAAATGCAGAACCCAGAAATAAAATACGGGGGCCGTAAATAAAAGGCTGTCTAGGCAGTCCAAAGCCCCTCCCAGGCCGGGAAAAATCTTTCCCGAATCCTTAACTCCACAATCGCGCTTCATCAAGGACTCCGACAAATCGCCAAGCTGGCCTAACGCACCCAAGAAGAGACCAAGAATTAAAAGATGAGAATAAGAAAAATAAGGAGGCATAAAAATTTTGCTGGCCAAAGCCGCTAATGCGCTGAATAACAACCCGCCGAAAAATCCTTCTCTGGTTTTATTGGGGCTGATACGGGTAATCAGCATATGACGGCCAAATCGACTGCCAAACAGATATGCTCCTATATCGCCAGCCTTGGTAATCAAAACCACGGCTGCTAACAATCCCGCTCCATAATTTAAATATCTTAATTTAATCAAAAAACTCATAAACCAGGTAATATAAAATACTCCGAATATAGTGGTGGATAGGCTGATAATAACTCCGCTGTTTTCGTAACGCTTGAACTGAATCAGAATAAGAGATAAAAGCGCCAGGGTGATAAGCAAGAGTTCCCAGCCTCGGGTAATTTCAAAGCGAATACCTACCGAAAGCAAAACCATCAAACCGACGCCAATGCCAAAATATTTAAAAATTTCAATGTCTTTTTTCTCAATCATTGTAAAAAATTCGTATAAGGCAATGAGGGCAAAAATGATTATTGTAAAATTTGTAAGCCAATTAACGGCTATAGAAATTCCCACAAGCAGAATTAGAAAAAGTGAGGTGAATATCCGTTTTGCTATCATACCCGACCGAACCTTCTCTGTCTTTTTTGATATTCGCTTACTGCTTTTATTAAATCGCCTTTGGTAAAGTCCGGCCAATATTTTTCCGTGAAATATAATTCTGTATAAGCTAATTCCCAGAGAAGAAAATTACTTATTCGCATCTCGCCGCTCGTCCTGATGAGAAGGTCGGGTTCAGGCAGGCTGGGAGCGTAAAGAAAATCTGAGAATATTTTTTCGTCTAACTGAGATGGCCTATATTCGCCCGAATATACTGACTGTGCAAATTGCTTCGCTGCATCTACTATTTCAGCTCGCCCGCCATAGTTTAAAGCCAAAACAACAGTTAAGCCGGTGTTCTTTGCCGTTAACTTCTCTGCCTCTCTAATTCTCCTGATTATTTCCGGCTGCAGAGGCTTGTGGCGGCCAATAGTCTGAAAACGGATATTATTTTTATGCAACTCTCTGATTTCATTGTTCAGAAAATTAAAAAACGCTCGCATGAGCATATTTACCTCTCTCCTAGGCCTCTGCCAATTCTCCGTAGAAAACGCAAATATCGTTATTATCTTAATACCTAACTCTGATGCGCTTTTTACTATCTCTTTAATTCTTTTAATGCCGACCCGGTGCCCGGCGCTACGCGAAAGCCCTCGCTGTCTTGCCCAGCGCCCGTTTCCGTCCATTATTATGGCTACGTGTTGAGGAATGTTATTCTTATCTAACATAATTCTGACCCGCATTACACATTACACTTTACACATTACACAATTTTATTGATGTACTCTATAGTCTATCTCAGGAAAAATATTGTCCTTGTATTCGATAT
>CAYMKG010000086.1:0-3402 GCA_964391145.1 uncultured Planctomycetales bacterium | reverse complement strand
TATTGATGTACTCTATAGTCTATCTCAGGAAAAATATTGTCCTTGTATTCGATATCAGAAAGCCATTTCTCGTCGATAGAATCAGATTTAATCTCCTCATACAGGCGCAGGAATCTGAGCAAATGCTCTTTGGTTCTGCGTATGGCATAATCGGTGTGGGTTCCGGTTGCCATAATAAAAGCCCAATCCGAACTTTGAGCCAGAAGCAACTCCCGCAAAAGCTGATTAAGCGCCCTGCGCAACAACCCTTGACTATTGGGAAATCTCTTGACCATTTCAGTCATTCGGTTGGAGACTTCATGCAGGTGGCGATATATCCAATCGTTTGAGCCCTGCAGCCAAACCTCGCTATAACCCTTCCAGCCCCAGCTGGACATCGAAGGGGTAATTACTTGATTGCGCGGGTTTTCTGCCAGATATTCGGAGGGGGTAATCATACGTATGGTATCCTGGTCAAAGTAGAGCTTGCGAATCAGAAAATCCAGCCATTGCGGCCCTTCAAACCACCAATGCCCAAACAGCTCTGCATCATAAGGAGAGATGATAATCGGCTTCTTGCCCATAAGCTCGTAGAGATACTCTATTTGTTTTTGGCGGTTGAACACGAAATTTCCGGCATGTTCTGCAGCTTTGTCATATGCCCTCTCAGGAAAATAAGGCTGCTTCTCATTGGTCGGGCCGGTTATACGGTAGTATTTTATGCCGGTATTTATGCGGTGTCCGTCGGGATGAATATAAGCTTTTATGTAATCGTAATCCAGGTCAAAACCAATGTCCCTGTAGAATTCGCGGTAGTAATAATCGCCAGGATATCCCTCAATGGATGACCAGACCTGCTTTGAGGATTCCAGGTCTCTGCCAAAACAGGCAACACCGGATTTGCAGTAAACTGGAGCAAATACACCATATTTAGGGCGAGGGATTCCATGTAGAACGCCATGCGCGTCAACAAAAAAGTACTTAAGCCTCGCTTCTTTAAGAATCTCATCGTCGCCCGGATTATATCCGCATTCCGGCAACCAAATGCCCCTGGGCTTGCGCCCAAAAACCTTTTCGTAGTGATTGACGGCAACCTTAACCTGTGCCCGCACCGATGCCTTTACTATGTCCATTAAAGGCAGAAACCCGTGGGTTGCACCGCAAGTAATAATTTCCAAATTTCCCGCCTCCTGCAAATTCTTGAAGGCAAGAGATAAATTTCTCTGGTAACGCTCAAAAACGCCCCTCGCTTTTTGAAAATGGTCCAGATACATATGAGCCAGCCGGTTAAACTGCGGCTGCCAGCGGGTGCGCTCTGCCTCTTTCTGAGCAAGCTCAATCAGTTTATTTATATGCTTTATATACCTTTCCTGAAGCAGGCTATCGGCAAACATACTTAACAGGGTGGGACTTAAAGACATAGTCAAGCGAAAGTCCACCTTGTCTCTCAGCAACTCCTCAAAAACCAATATCAGAGGAATGTAAGTCTCCGTGACTGCCTCATAAAACCAATCCTCCTCGAGAAAATCCTCGCATTCAGGATGCCGTACGAAAGGCAAGTGTCCATGTAATACTAAACACAAATAACCCTTATTCATAATTTTTAGCGTCTAGCGGATAGCGCTTAGGGTATAGGATTATTTAACTATATGCTATACGCTCTACGCTATACGCTATCTTGTTTCCTTTGTTACAATGGGAGTTATGTTTCTTACTTGCTCGCCGTCCGAGGAGGTCGCTACAACTGGTATGACTTGCTTTCCATCGGGAAGGAAAAAGCGCAAACTGAAACTTCCGTCCGGCTTTAGACTTACCGGTTGGTCTGCAACGGTTAACTTAGCGTCGGGTTCGGTCTGGCCGTAAACAATTAGCTCCGTATTAACCATTAACCAGAATCCTCTCGCCTTCTCTCTTTTCATTACCGGACTGGCTATTGAAGATACGGCTCCGGAAGCGAATTCCCTTTTCAATCTTTCCTTCCATAATTCTTTTAATTTAAGAGGAGAGCTACCCATCCCTACACCCATCCCGTAAAGCTTGGCAAACATTTCCTCCGGAATCATCCATTCTTCGTCGGTAATCCACGATGGGCCGTCAAGGGGGGTTGAAACTGTGTTAGAGCGAACTATGGTTATAAATCTGTCGTTATTAAGAAGTAATCCCAAATCCACGCACCAGGAGCGGCCGGGGCCCTGAGTATCAATATACCAATTATTCGCTTCAGGAGTAATCTCAATATCAAAATAGCGGTGGGCGTTACTCCCGTTAAAAATTATGCGGCTTACGTCGTATACCCGTAAAATCTTCTTGAAACCTCCGCAGATGGCCGATGGAAATTCTTGCTTCAATCTCTCCCACGTAGTTTCGGCAACATCCCAGTAAGCATGAATCCACCAGGGGTCGCGCACTTGAAGAACAATCCTGTCCTGGCCGTACTGCGCCGGCAGCTCGCGAAGCTCCGGATAAACCTTTTTTGCCTCCTCTATTTTTGGCGGAGTATAAAACTTAGATTCGCCGACGGTAACTTCAATCGGCACCTTCTCTTGGGGAACTTTTGTTTTTGCAGTCGTAGGCTTACGCTTAATTACTCTGCGTGGCTTTATTTTTCTAACCCTGGCGTGGGCCTTTTTTCCTTTCGGGCGCCGACTCACAGCCTTTTTTATTCCATCTTTGACTTTACGCAAAATTTTTCTCATCTGGCACCTCCCTGCGCTTCACCTAAATCCTTTTCTAATTCTTCCTTTAACTCAGTGACTCTTTTGAGCTCTCTTTCTAACTCCACTACCTGCTGATTAAGCTCTGTTTGGCTTTTTCGACAGGCAGCTTCCTGCCGCTTGAGGTCCTCCTCTAATTGATTCACTTTTAGTTCTAATTCGGAATTACGGCCGGATAAACTCAACATCTCCTCTTCCAGCTCCATACGTCTCAGTCTTTCTTGGTTAACCAATCTTTTTTGCTTGGAAGTTTCCCGGCAAGAGCTTATTGAAGCGACTAAAAAAACTATTGCAAGAAAACTCAGAATTAAAATTAAGCTATTGCCTGGCCCCTTTTTCACAGCTCGCCACAAATTATTTATTTCAGGTTTTCCGTCGGCCCCAGAGCCTTAACCTCTGGAGCTTTAACTTCAGAACCTTTTACTTCAGGTTCTGCTGATATCATCCCTTTGATTTTGGTAATTCTGGGCAGAATAACAATCTCCACCCGCCGATTCATCTGGCGCCCCTCTTTAGTCTCGTTGGAGGCCACTGGCCGATATTCACCGTAACCAATTGCCGAGACACGGTGTGGAGAAATCCCTTTCTCGTCAACGAGATAATGCAACACGCTTAATGCCCGGGCTGCTGATAACTCCCAATTCGATTTCCAGCCAGAATATTTAATCGGCTCATTGTCGGTATGTCCCTCAATTCCTATATTGTGCTC
>CAYMKG010000085.1:1474-5315 GCA_964391145.1 uncultured Planctomycetales bacterium | reverse complement strand
ATGAAGGATGGAATTTTAGTTGTCAATAAGCCCGGAGGGATGACCTCTCACGATGTAGTGGAAATTGTGCGCAGAAAGCTAAAGATTCGCAGAGTAGGTCACGCCGGCACGCTAGATCCTATAGCCACAGGGGTCTTATTGATTCTGGTGGGCCGATGCACAAAATTGTTTAATCGTTTTTCCAGTTTCGATAAGTCATATTCGGCTACTTTAACTTTAGGCCAGCGCACTACCAGCGGCGACCGCGAGGGTAAGGTCATCCAGACCCAGGATTATACTCATATCACCGAGGATAAGGTTAAAGATGTCTTACGTTCTTACATCGGCAGGGTTTATCAAACTCCGCCGATGGTTTCCGCAATTAAGCACAAAGGAAAGAGGTTGTATTCTCTAGCCCGCCGCGGCATAGAGGTGGCCCGGCAGGCCAGAGCAGTGGAAATTAAAGACCTTAGATTATTGGAGTTTAGTTTACCCCACGTAAAATTTTATCTTCGATGCTCAAAAGGAACTTACGTGCGGCAGTTAGCCGAAGATATTGCTCAAGACCTGGGCTGCGTAGGGCATATTTCCGAGATTACCAGGGAGAGCGTAGGGCCTTTTGACCTCAGGCAGACAATTTCGCTTTCACAAATTAATGAAAACAGCATACAGCCTTACTTACTTTAAGCCCCTGAAAAGACCAGCGGTTGCTCTGGGGGTTTTTGACGGCTTACATTGCGGACACCAGAGAATTGTCGCAAGGTTAATAAAAGAAGCAAAGAAATTCCATACAAAAAGCCTCCTGGTAACATTCTTTCCTCATCCCCAGAAAGAAGACTTGCTTTATTCGCTGTCCCACCGCTTAAAATTATTAGAGGAGTTAGGTGTTGATTTGTGTTTAGTCATTCGCTTTACCCCGGCCTTCCGTAAAATGTCAGCTGAAGAATTCTTGCAAAAAATTCTTTTAAAGAGGGTAAATCCGGTAGTTGTGCTTGTCGGAAGAAATTTTACCTTCGGCAGAGGCGCTGAGGGTAATTGGCAGTTACTAAAGGAGTATTCCAGGAAAAAGAAGTTTAAATTGGTGGTAATGGACATGATGACTTATAAGGGAAAACCGGTCAGCAGTAGCTGGATTCGGAGTTTAATCAGGGCAGGGAAAAATTCTTTAGCCTCAAAATTGTTAGGTCGCCCGTTAATTATCTTCGGAAGAGTAACCCGGGGCTCCAGCCTTGGCAGAAGATTGGGATATCCCACCGCAAATGTGGATGCCGACCACGAGGTTCTTCCTCCCTTTGGAGTTTATTCTGTCAGGGTTAAATTGGCCGGCAAGTATTTTACAGGTATATGTTATATCGGAGATAAACCAACGCTCAGACCCTCAGGCAGAAGGAAATCTAAGGGGGAGGCGAATATAGAAGTGCACATATTTGGCTTTGGAGGCAATCTCTACGGACGCAAAATACAGATAGAATTCGTTAAAAAAATCCGGCCTCAGAAGAAATTTACCTCTGTTCAGGAGTTGGCCCGCCAGATAAAAAAAGACATACGTTTATGCGCCACCCACCTAAGTGGGAAACCTCGCCAACCTTAAGTTACACTATAAATTCGGGTTATAACCAAAGAAGCACCCAATAAGTAGTAGTTTTAAAAATTATTTATTTTTTTCTTGACAAAAGAATGAAATCTCTCTATACTTGAGCTATAAAGTGGCATAAAGTGGAGTAAAGTGGGAAAATGTTTTACGGAGAATATCTCCATACCATCGACCGTAAAGGCCGGCTCATCCTGCCAGCTAAATTCCGCGAATCAGCGAAGTCCAATTTTATTGATAAATTTTTTATCACCCGCGGCTTAGATGGTTGTTTGTTTATGTTTTCGGAAGATGAATGGCGAACTCAAGAGCAAAAGTTCAAAAGTTTATCCATAACTAAACAGCAAGCCCGCACGTTCAACCGCCTCTACTTTTCCGGAGCGGTAGAGGTTGTTGCCGATAAGCAAGGCCGAATTCTTATTCCGCAGTTTCTGAAAGATTATGCCGGTATAAAGAGGGAGGTAATGGTCGTCGGTGTGTCCAATAGGATTGAAATTTGGGCAAAAGATAAGTGGAAGGAGTTTTATGGAAACAACCAGCCCGTTTTTGAGGACATCGCTGAGCAGCTTATGGAAACTTGAAGATATGGTTAAGCCGGAAATTCACAGGCCGGTAATGTGCAATGAAGTTTTAGACTATTTAAAACTTTCCCCCGGCATGACTGTAGTGGACTGCACCGTCGGCTGCGGAGGCCACGCCATTAAAATATTGGAGCGAATCCTGCCGGCGGGCAGGCTTATCGGAATTGACCGCGACGCTGAATCGCTTAAGGTTGCCAGAGATAGGCTAAGCGCCTTCCCTGATGCAGTTAATTTAATTCATGGAAATTTTCGCGACTTGGAAAAAATTCTGGCAATGGTGCACATTGAGAAAGCGGACGCAATATTCTTTGATCTGGGCCTATCCTCCGTTCAGTTATTCAATCCTGAGCGTGGTTTTAGCTTTCAATCAGACGGCCCCTTAGATATGCGTATGGATAGAACCAGTTTTATTCAGGCTTACGATTTAATAAATAATCTTAACGAAGAAGAGCTATCTTCAATTTTGTGGTCGTTTGGTCAAGAGAAATTTCATAACCGCATAGCTCATCTATTGGTCGAAGAGAGGCAAAGGGCGCCGATTAACAGCACTTCTCAGGTTGTTAACATAGTGATAAGAGCTATGCCTCGCCATTACAAATTCGGACGCATTCATCCGGCTACCCGGACTTTTCAGGCTATTCGAATTGCGGTTAACCGCGAATTAGAGGCATTGGAAGAGGGGATAAAAAAGGCAATAGATTTACTGGATGCGGGCGGCAAGATTGCCGTAATCTCCTTTCATTCCCTGGAGGACAGAATTGTAAAAGTAAATTTCCGTTCCGCTCACGCTGAGGAGAAGCTTGAGATTATCACCCCTAAGCCTTTGCGGGCAACTTCCGCGGAGCGTGCAGACAATCCTTCTTCCCGTAGCGCAAGGTTGAGGGTAGCAGAGAAAATAAGTAGAGATAAACCCCGTTAGAGAAATTTCTCTAACGGGGTAAAGATCTCCGGGAGTAAAAATTGAACCTAACTAAAATTTTAATGACAATTTTAGTCCTTACCGTTTTAGCTTCTCTGCAGGTTCATCAACAGACCCGAATTATTCAGTTAGCTTACCAGGAGCAAGAAAAATTAGCTTATCTCAGAAGCCTGTTGGACGAGAATAAGAACTTGAAGTATCGCATAAATCAGCAGACCTCTTTAGTCTCTATAGCAAAAATCTGCCCGCTTGAGGAGTTTGAGTGGCCTTATGGGAAGCAGCTTGTCAGTTTACCGATTAGTCAGGGTTCTATTGAGAAGAATACCCAGAGAAGCGAATCGACAAGCATGCTTTCGAATTTGTTCCGATTAAAGTCGCAAGCCGAAGCCACGCCTGTTAAGCCTCGTTAAATATCCTATTTAAAATATCCTGTCTCCCGGCAGGGCAGGATAGAAATTGGTGATTAGAAAGATTGTGTACATAAATAATTCCAGCCGCCGGCGAAGGCTAGTTTTTTGTATTTTCTTTCTGTTTTTTGTAATTTGCCTCGGCCGGCTTTTTTATATCCAATGCTTCCGCAATAAATATCTTACTCTCCTTGCCCGGAAGCAGCAGAATCTCTTTATTAGTTTAGAACCCCATCGAGGCACTATTTTTGACCGTAATCTAAGGCCTCTGGCAATAAATTTGTCCGCAGAGTCACTTTACATAGTTCCCCAAGAGATAAAAGACAAAGAATATACAATTCAAAAATTACTTCCGGTTTTAAAT
>CAYMKG010000085.1:0-1374 GCA_964391145.1 uncultured Planctomycetales bacterium | reverse complement strand
GGTAAATTCATCTGTAGAGGCAGGGAGGGCTTATTTGAAAGGCAAGCTGGATTCCAATAAACACTTCGTGTGGATAGGGCGAAAGTTGCCCAGCGATGTTGCTGATACAGTCAGGAAGCTAAATCTTCCGGGAGTGTATTTTATCAAAGAGAGTAAGAGGGTTTACCCGAATTTTCACCTCGCCAGTCATCTGATTGGCTTTGCGGGCCTTGACAATAAAGGCCTTGAGGGAATCGAATTGTTCTATGACCGCTATCTTGCCGGCATCAGCGGCTGGGGAGTAATGCTGCGTGATGGCCGCCAGGAGAGATTGGGTTTATGGGAGAAACTGGTTTTACCAAATAATGGCTATAATCTTATCTTGACGATTGATGAGGTTATTCAGTTTATTGTTGAACGCGAGCTTGACCGGATAGTTGAGAAATTTCATCCTAAAAGCGCAAGCATAGTAGTTATGAATCCGCTAACAGGCGGAATCCTCGCCCTGGCAAACCGCCCGACTTATGATTTAAATAGAGCTGCGCAAACCGAAGATAAGATAAGGCGAAATCGTGCGATAACCGATTTGTTTGAGCCCGGTTCTGTATTCAAGGTTATAACCGCTTCAGCTGCTTTGGAGGAATCCATAGTTGAAGTCGAAGATAGATTTTTCTGCGAAAACGGAGCTTACCGCATAGCCAATCACCTGCTCCATGACCATCGGCCTCACGGTTGGCTGACCTTTAGGGAGATTATCGAGCAGTCCAGCAATATCGGCGTTACTAAGGTAGCCCAAAAGATAGGAAAGGGATTGCTGTACAAATATATCAAAAAGTTTGGCTTTGGAGGGAAGTTAGGAATAGATTTACCAGGCGAGGTAAGCGGCATTGTTAAGGAGTCAAGCCGGTGGTCAGAGCTTTCAATCGGAGCGGTTCCGTTCGGCCAGGAGGTCGGAGTTACTGTTTTACAATTAGCCAGCGCCATTTCTGTCATTGCAAACCAGGGAAGGCTTATGAAACCCTATGTGGTTTGCGAAATTCGGGATGAGGAGGGTGTGCCGGTTAAGCAGTTCTATCCCGAGGTTTTAACCAGGGTCATATCTGCCGAGACCGCATTGAAGTTAAAGGAAATTCTGGTAGGTGTGATTGAAAACGGAACAGGAAGGTTAGCCCGGATTGAAGGATTGCCAGTGGCAGGCAAAACCGGGACGGCGCAGAAAATAGAGTCTAACGGACGATATTCGCATCGAAAATTCATTGCTTCGTTTATCGGCTTTGCTCCCGTTGATAATCCCAAGATTGCCGTCGCCGTAGTTGTCGATGAGCCGCAGCCGGTTTATTACGGCGGAGTTGTTTGCGCCCCCGCTTTTAAAAATATTTGCAGTGATGTCCTGAA
>CAYMKG010000084.1:3180-5357 GCA_964391145.1 uncultured Planctomycetales bacterium | reverse complement strand
CGAATGCTTCATAGCTGCTTTCGCCGGTTCTACAGAAACCGCGGGAGTAACGCCGTTGACCAGGCGCTTCTCAATTACGCGGGCAATAGCATCTGCGCAGGAAAATATGCGCTGCCCCTTTTCCCAGGAAGGAGAAGGACAGCGAATATTGCGCAACTGCTCAATTATTGATTTCACCTCTATGCCTGAGCGGAAGGCCAGCGAAACCAACCGGCCTATCGCCTCTAACTGACTTGCGGCGCAGCCGCCGGCTTTGCCCATTTGGGTAAAAACCTCAAATGGCCGACCTTGCTCATCTAAGTTTATAGTGATATACAGATTGCCGCAGCCGGTAGAAACCTTGCTGGTTGTTCCAGTGGTAACTTCGGGCCGTGGGCGGGGAACAATCTTTCCCGGCTCTATTTTAGACCCCTCCTTGGCAGCTACTTCTTGTTTACCGGCGATATTGAGAACCTGTTCCTGACGGCTTTTATCCCGGTAAACCGTAATACCCTTACAGCCTAACTCATAAGCCAGAAGGTACGCTTTACGCACATCCTCAACAGTAGCATTTTGGGGAAAGTTTATTGTTTTACTTACGGCGTTGTTCGTATATTTTTGGAATGCCGCCTGCATCCGAATATGCCACTCCGGAGAGATATCGTGAGCAGTAACAAATATACGTTTTACCTCCTCGGGAATCTCCTCAATCGTCTGGATTGAGCCAACTTCAGCAACCTTTTCCATTAGTTGCCGACTGTAAAAACCGTACTTCCTTGCTACTTCTTCAAACGTTGGCTCAACCTCGATAAGCTTATCATTATCCATAACATTGCGATAGTAAGAAATGGCAAATAAAGGCTCAATCCCCGAAGAAGTAGGGCCAGCGATTATGCTGATTGTTCCGGTAGGCGCAATTGTGGTTAAGGTAGCATTTCTTAGCCGAAAGCCTTGTTCATCCCAGATACTTGCCTCAAAAGCCGGAAATACTCCTTTTCGCTGAGCCAGCTGGCGAGATTTTTCCTTTGCCTCCTCAAGGATAAAGGACATCATTTTATCAGCCAACTCAAGCGCTTCCTCGCTACTATAAGGTATACCCAGCTTAACCAGAAGGCTCGCCCATCCCATCACCCCTAAGCCGATCTTGCGGGTCAGTTTGGTGGCCTTCTCAATCTCAGACAGTGGAAACTTATTTACATCAATCACATTGTCTAAAAAGTGCACGGCCAAATGGACAGTATTTCTTAATCTCTTCCAGTCAACCTCATAACCTGATTCTGTTTTCTTTATCATTTGTACTAAATTGATTGAACCAAGATTACAACTTTCAAAAGGCAAAATCGGCTGCTCGCCGCAAGGATTAGTGCTTTCAATCTTACCCAATTTAGGAGTAGGATTATCCTGTTCTATTTTATCGATAAAAATCACTCCCGGCTCGCCGTTTTTGTGCGCCTGCTTGATAATTAAACCAAAGACCTCAACTGTATTAAGCTGACCGGTCACCTTTTTTGTATTTGGGTCAATTAAATCATAATTCTCGCCTTTTTTAAATTTCCTCATAAAATCCTCGGTTATTGCCACAGAGATATTAAAATTGGTTATTTCATTACTTTTATCTTTGCAGGTAATGAATTCCAATATATCCGGATGGTCAACTCTTAAAATTCCCATGTTAGCACCACGACGAACCCCGCCCTGACGCACGGCATGGGTAGCTGCATCAAAAACCTTCATAAAAGAAACAGGGCCGCTAGCTAAACCACCGGTAGTCTTAACAATGCTATCCTTGGGCCTTAAGCGGGAAAAGCTCATCCCTGTCCCCCCACCAGTTCGATGGATCATTGCACAAGCCTTTACAGCATCAAAGATTGACTCCATTGAATCATCAATGGGAACAACAAAACAGGCTGAGAGCTGTCCGAGTTCTCTTCCTGCATTAATTAATGTAGGCGTGTTAGGCATAAACTCTAAAGAGGTCATCATATTATAGAAATTCTCCTCCAAACTCTTTATCTCGCCTTCGGAACAGCCGTATAACCTTTCTACCCCAGCAATCGCTTTGGCAACCCGCCTGAACATCTCCTCAGGAGCCTCAACCACCTGACCCCGGGCGTCTTTTTTCAGATATCGCCTTTTTAACACCCTTAATGCATTTTCTGATAGATTAAGCTCCATTTTACCTCGCCCCTTTCACCTTT
>CAYMKG010000084.1:0-3080 GCA_964391145.1 uncultured Planctomycetales bacterium | reverse complement strand
GGCAAGACTCTTTTTATAATCTTAGTAGAGGAAGAGGTCATCAACTTATTCAGGTGTAAAATTGCCTCTTCAGCCATCTTGACTAAGGGTTGCCTTATTGTAGTAAGGGCCACCGGGGCATAGAGACCTGTGGGATTGTCGTCAAAGCCGATTATAGAAAAATCGCGGGGAATCTTCTGGTTTAACTCTGTGGCTACCGCCATTACCTCTAAAGCCATCGAATCAGAAGCGACAAATATGGCAGTCGGCGCATCGGTTAATCCTAATAATTTATAAGCGGCGGCCCGGGCCTGACCGCGGGAATAATCCGTCTTTACCACGTATTCTTCCTCAAAGTCAAGCTCGTTCATTTCAAGGCCGGCTTTATACCCTTCAAGACGCTGCCGGGCGGCCTGAGTAGCTAAATCTCCGGTAATATGGGCAATGCGCTTATGACCGAGCTCAGCCAGATAACCTACCGCTTTCTTTGCTCCATCAACATTATCTATCGAGATACACGATATATCAATATCCTCTACAAAATTATTAATTACTATGCAGGGAACTCCCTTCTCCAAGGCATCTTCTAACTGCTGTCTGTTGCCGATTATATCGGCAAAGATTAATCCCCCCATGGTTGAATAATTGAGCGACGATTTAGCCGAGGTCAAATGGAGAAGCAAGTCAAGTTTTAGTACCTCGCACATTGTCCCTATGCCGCGGATCAACTCCAGTACAAAAAAGGAATAAAAAACGCCTTCATACCGAGGAATGACCAAGCCGATTATATCTGACTTGCCTCTTGCCAAACGCTGAGCAAATGCCGAGGGTTGAAATTTAAGTTTCTTGATGGTTAAAAGAACCTTACGGCGATTCTCTCCCTTTACTGAGGGAACTTTGTTAATTACCCGGGATACGGTGGCAGGAGAAACTCCGCTCTGGCGGGCAACATCATCTATAGAAACCGAGGATTTTTTGGAAATTCGGCGGGTTCTCAATATCTTACAATATCCCCTAACTCAAAAGGTCTCAAGGACTCGATTATGTCGCAGGCAGCTATCTCCTCGCGGATTTGGATAACCTTAACCTCGCCTATGGGCTCTCCGTCTCTTAAAACCTCGAAAACCATATTCTGTTTGAGGCCCTTATTTCTGCCCAAGTCAATCACCACAAATTCATGCTCTCTATTCACATTTAAGATCTTGCCTTCGAGGGTATAAGGTAATTCAACCTGTGGCAAGATAGAGGAAGATGAAACTACTATTGGGGACAAATCTACTGAACCGGAGGCCTTAGCTACTTCGGTCGTTTCCGGCTCCTGCTCCTTCGCATATCCAGCCATAACTATTTTTCCCTTTAAAAGAGATTTTACCTCTTCAATCCTCTGGCGGAGATTTTCGTTTTCCTTGCGGAGATTATCTACCTCAGCTTCTGAATCTTGTAAAGTTGCGAGTCGCTCTCTTAAAGATTTATTTTCATTCTTGACTAACTTAACCTCTTCCTGCAATTGCTGAAATGAGCTTAATCTTTCCAACAATTCTTCCCTTTCCCTGCTGACTAACTCAAGCCTGCGCTGAATTTCGTCTTTTTCGGAGGTTATCCGCTCTAAGTCTTTTTCTATATTCCCTAACCTATCTTTAAGATCTTTGCTCTCTTGTAATGCCTTATTCAGCTCATTGGCAAGCTGTTCGTTCTTCTGGATTAGCCTCTGTTTGGTAGAGGTATATTCCCGCAGCAGGCTTAACCTTGCGCTCTGAATATTGAAGATAATAAAAAGGCTGGCCGCTAAAAATGCCACTAAAATTAAAATAATAGTCTTAAGTTTTCCTTCCATCCGCTACTTAAACCCCGTTAGAGAGCTCTATTCTCTAACGGGGTAAATTATATTTATACACCGGCAAAAACCTGGCGCAACACAAAGCTAGCCGCGCCCTGGGCCACGGCATTTTCTCTTAGTTGGGAATAAACAATTTTTAAGCCCTCGGTCATTTCTCTAAATGCCCACTCTTTAACGGTTTGGCTGACTTTTACTAAGAATTCTTCTCCGGCCTCCTCGAAACCGCCTCCTATAACCACCACCTCAGGATTTAATAAATTTACTAGATAAGCAATCTTTATTCCCATTCTTTTGGCAGCGATGTCAAGACTCTCCCTTGCTACCTTATCCCCTTCTTGCGCGGCCATAAATATGCTCCGTAAATCAATCTCCTCCAATTTATTGTTTACCAACGCTGCGAGCCTGCTTCCCTCCTGGGGATTTATCGACATTCTACTTCTTGCTTCCCTGACTATCCCTAAGTCAATTTCCCACCGTTTCAAAAAGCAAGGATTGCCTAAAGAGCAATTAAATAGATGGTCTTGTTTGTAATTATGAATGGAAATCTCGCCGGCACAACCCTTAGCGCCGGGGTAAATTTCTCCGTTAATCATTATGCCGCATCCTACGCCCGAAACCATATAAATAACGTTCTTGACTCCCGACTCCAAATCCAGCCACTGCTCGCCGAAACACGCAGCCGTGGCATCATTTCCGATAACAGTCGGTAAACCGAATTCCTTTTCAACCAAATCTTTTAAAGGCAGATTTATTGAAGCGTAAGTATAATTATGGTTATTTAACCTTTCCGGCCAGTGAATTGAACCGTCCTCCCTGTTAATAATACCGGCCATACCAACGCCTATTCCTTTAACATTCTGAAGATACTTCTTGGAGCGCCGAATAATCTCGCGGATTATCTCAAAAAGAACCTCAACTATTTCCTTTACGGATGGCTCCGGCCTTTTTACCTGGGTCTTAAGTATAATGTTACCTTTTGTGTCAATGAGTAACCCGACCATGTTCATTAAATTCAAACCTACTCCGATTGCAAAAGCCGCTTGAGGATTAAGGTCCAAGAGGACCGGTCTACGTCCTCCCTCGGAGACATCAAGCTCCTTCTCTAAAACCAACTTTTGTTTAACAAATTCCTCAATATAATTAGAAATTGTTACGATGTTTACTCCCAACTTCTGAGAAATCTCCGGCCGGCTGAGGGGACCAAAGCGCCTTATCGCTTCCAGGATATCAACGCTGCGTTTTTCTTTTTCGCTAAGCTCTTGGG
>CAYMKG010000083.1:0-5376 GCA_964391145.1 uncultured Planctomycetales bacterium | reverse complement strand
AGGTTGCACCATCAGGATTTGAATCAGCCGTAATTGTCCAGAAGAAACCCCCGTTTATATAAGAAAGGTCAAGACCTGTCAGATTAATGGTATATTTCTTCCAGACGTCGGTCAACTCAATAGGCTCGGTTTCGGTAATAGAAGAATCAGGATAGGGAACATCTTTGTTAAGTCCGATCCCGCCAACACCGAATTTCTGAATAATTTCTCCGCCTTTCTCGCCTCTGGCCCAGAAGGTAAGCTTGGTCATTCCGGTTAAGTCATAACCGCCCTTCTTAGTCCCCCAGTTGTTAGCGGGAAACTGCCAGTAAACACCTGCCCAACCTTGTCCCTGAGATTTCTTCGCTGAATAAACAAACTGGATACAGCTTTTACCTGAATGAGGATTATTAAGAGATTGGTCATTCATCCTGATATCTCCATAATCGCCCATCCATCCAGAAGGAATATAGTGATTTTCCCGCGAGCCTTTGTCTATATAAATAGCAAAGGACTCGTATTCCTCTATGGCTGCTTCCTGCGTAAAGGCAAGTGGAACGGCAAAAAGCAGACAAACCACACTTAGAATTAAAATCTTTTTACTCATCCTTTATACACCTCCTTTTCAACTTTACACTTTACACTTTACACTTTACACTTTTATCTTCTTGTGCTTCCTTTCACCTCCACATCTCCTGATAGGCATAATACGCCTTGCGCAATTGACGCAAGAACGGAGACTGCGAACCATCTCCTTGCCCGCATAACCCTAACCATTCCTCATGCATATATCCGTCAGGAAAAGGACCTGCCCATAGCGGCTTGGTATCGTGCATGCCCGGCTCGTAAGCCTTCCACCACTCATCCAGCCATTCGAAGATTATGCCGCCAATGGCGTTACCTACGCCTGGGCCGTCGCTCATATTATATTGAATGTCTTCCCAGGCAGCGCGATGATACTCTGCCTGTAACTCTTCAGCCTCCTCCCTAGTTTTACCTTCAGCATAAGCAGGGCAGCCAAATTCAGTTATGAACACTGGCTTATCCGCCTCTTCCTTAACTGCCTGCCAGAGATATCCAAAACCGTAATCACCCCGATAGGCATTTGCGCCGAATATGTCTATATCCGGACAATACTTACCAAATACATCCAAAAAAAGTGTATCGCCATTGCATAGAGCCACCGGATGCTCGGGGTCAAGGGACTTAATTATGCAGGCAACCTCATTGGCAAATTTAAAAAAGCCTTCCGGGTCCTTGTCGGCATTACAGGCAACTCCATAAACATTTTCATTACCTAGAAGCCAGAATAAGATATATGGCTCATCTTTAAATTCCTCAACCATCATTGTTACCGAAGCAACCATATTCCTCTGATGCTCGGGATTACGGTAATCTGTGCCCTCATACCAAGAAGCTCCTGAGCCCAAGGCATATTTCCCCAAAAAATCTCCCATAATTACCATAATGCCGTAATTTTCGTATAAATCCCGCAGTAATTTTTTGTTGACCTTATTTGGATGATGATAGACCCTTATGGTATTTACCCCCATCTCTTGCATCAGCTTAAAATCACCGACTTCCGGTTCATCTTCTTCCTGTAAATTATTTCCGTTCTTATCCACAAAGGTATCGTATGGCCCGTCAATCTTTCCGTTATTATTGAAGTCTTCGAACATCCAATTTCCCAGAGTTCCTTCATCCGGAGATTGGCCTACCTTGGTTGGGGCATAGGTTATGCCTTTTATAATGTAAGGACTGCCGTTCACCATCAACTGCCAGCTACCACCCTGATACTGAAACAGGCGCACCTTCCCATCCCCGATTATCTTCTCTGCCTTCCTGACTTTTGCGCTCTGCGCTCTGCGCTTTGCAGTTTGCGCTTTGCGCTCTGCGCTCTGCGATTCAGGCACCCATCTGCCGGGATGGGTAATAACAATGTCGTTGGAAACATCATTGTCATAGCCGTTAATGATTCTTATATGAGCATCGCGAAGACTGTATTTAATGTCCGGGTTTTCGCGCAGGAGGAAATTTATCTTGGCAACTGCTGCCTGCGCCACATACCAGGGAGTATGCCAGTATGTCCAGCCGTAGCTTCCGGGGAAGTGCACCACTATGGCATAGTAACATTTAATTGCGTGCATTATTAACCCTGCCTTCTCCAGAATTAACCCCGTATAAAACAGCTTCACGCCCGGAGGTTCAGAAGCAGTTGCCCATTTAAAGAACGCCGCCTCTAAATCCGAACTGTGCAGAAAATCCCACGGAGAACCTTCCAGCCTACCTTCTTTTAGCGCTGCCTTAAACCTCGGGTCGCGCCTTATTGAAGTAGTATTGGGATAGATTCCTTCGCCTACTGCTTTGCTTAAGCCCGCCTGATCTCGGATAACATACTTATAATACTTTGTGCCGATGTTCTTGAATTTTCCATACTTAGTATAATCTACGATATCTTCGCTGCCGGGATCAAATAGGCGAACTGTGGTGAGTATTTTCTCGGCAGGTGCTTCTTTGGCCTCTTCTTCCGACGGCGGAGCTAAGCGCCTTTTAATCTTGTCAATGCTGTCTTGAGCTGCCTTGGCTATACGCCAATACCAGCCGCGCGGATCCCAGGCCTGGGCACAGGGAAATTCCTGAATGATAATATTAAAAGTCTTAATTGCCTTAGGATATTTCTCCTGCCGCATATACGACTCGCCTTGAATAAAATAACAGGTTGCCACATCATTGAGAATCTGATAATTGGCTATGTCCGCACCCTTAGGCAACTCCTTTAAAGATGCCTGTTGCCGCTTTGCTTCTTCTTGGTATAAATCAATACACTCCTGAGTAATCTTAAAGGTTTCTTCAATATCATTCTTACCATGTGCCTCCCAGGCCTTCATCACCAACTCTTGAGAAGAAGGTTGTTCGCATATAGCATATGGCATATGGCATATAGTAAGAAATATTAATAAGAAAAACAATTTCATTAGTCTCATTTCAGAATTTTCTTAAAAGCCCTTATCTTTTTAATTAATGTTTCAGATTCTTTATATAATTCTTTCTGTTTTGCCTCGTTAATATATTTTCTTAATAACGCAAAATATAAAATATTCACTGTTTCTAACGCGGACTTGATGCTTACATCGAGAAAACAAGAAAAATCTTTGTTAGTATTTGCTCCTGAACCTTCAGCAATGTTATTGGAGATAGAAACTGCCGCTCTTCTGAGTTGCGAACTTAAGCCATACATTTCTTTTTTAGGAAAAGAATCTGCTATATCGTATAATTTAGCTCCATATTCAATTGCCAATTTCCAAATATCTAAACTTTCAAATCTAAACATAGTCTATAAGCCATAAGCAATAAGCCATAAGCCAAACTCATCCTACCACCGCTCCAGCAGTAACTCCTTTAATAATATATTTCTGCATAAACAGGTAAACCAGAATAATCGGAATTGCCGCGATAGTTAAACCTGCCATCAATAGAGGGTACTGGGTAATAAATTCGCCCTCAAAGGTCTTTAATGCCACCATCAGGGGCATAAGCTGGCGTGAATCAAAGATTATCAAGGCCAGGATATATTCGTTCCAGACATTCAGAGCGTTGAACACTACTACCACAGCCAATACCGGCTTAGCCAGGGGCAAAGCCACATGCCACCATATACCTAATTTTGAACAGCCGTCAATCCGGGCAGCCTCTTCCAGTTCTCTGGGCATCTTGTCAAAAAAGGTCTTTAATAAAAATATGCTTGTGGACAGGCCTACATTAATCATACATAGAATATAACCGAGTTGAGTATCTCTAAGATGCAATCGATTTAACAAAACATATAGAGGAACAAAGCTGCCCGGAATAGGAATCATCATTGCAATAATAAACATATAAAATAACATATTCCTACCCGGGAAGGTAAATCGCGAAAAGGCATAAGCCGCTAACGAAGAAACAATAACAATGCCGATTACGGTAAATACAGTGTAAATTATGCTATTTATAAAATAGCGTCCGAATCCGCTTTGTTTCCAGGCCAGATAATAATTTTCCCAATGCGGCTGATGGGGGATAAGTGATAAGTCAGAAAATATTGTCTCCTGGGTTTTAAGACTTGCCGAAACCATCCAGACCAAAGGAAAAAGGCAGCTGACTGCCACAATAAGTAAAAACAAGTGGATAAGAAGATTAATGGTAACGCCCTTTGCCCTATAATATATGCCTGCCTTCATAATCAAATATAGCGGACGCGCTTAGAAAAGCGGTATTGGATAAAAGAAACAATAACTAAAATAAACCCAAAGGTAATACCCTGAGCGCAGGCGTATCCAAAGCGGGAGGAACCCCGCATCGAAGCCAGTATTCTTAAGACCGGGACAGAGGTATAGCCTCCTAATTCGCCTCCGACCAAACCTATAATCAGGACAAATGCCTGCATTGTGCCCAGAACAGTCAAGATTGCCACCAGCACCGTTACCGGAAGCATTAGCGGAAAGGTAATATTTTTAAAGCATTGCCAGGCGTTGGCCCCATCCACCCTGGCAGCTTCATAAAGCTCCTGCGGAATTGTCTGAAGTCCGGCTAAAAATATTAAAAATCCCCAACCAAATCCCTTCCAGGAATGGACAACTGCTACGGTGGTCAAAGCAATCTCCGGGTCAGAAAGCCAGCTATGCACTAATTGCGGAAAACCGATGCCTATCAACAGCCGGTTCAACAAATTAGCTCCGTCTATATCGCTGAGGATGTAGTGCCAAACCATACCCACCACCATCTCTGACAAAATAGGAGGGAGAAAGAAAATCACCCGGTAGAAGCTCTTAAGACGAATCTCGCGGTCACAAGCCCAGGCCAGAGTAAAGGCTAAGATATTCTGCAAAGTAAGAGCGATGAGAGTAATATAACCGGCATTTAACATCGATTGCCACCAGTATTCGTCAGTAAATACCTCCTTGAAATTCCCTAACCCAAGGAAAGTCTTTATAGGGTCTATAGCGTTCCATTTATATAAACTCAGCTGAAATACCCAGGCGAAGGGTATAAGGTAGAATATCGCGAAGATAGTTACAGCCGGAAGAACAAAGGCGTAGTTTTCAAGGTTAGATTTAATCTTCATTTGCTCACTTTAGCTAACTCTCTCTGTTTAACTTTCTGCACTTCAGCCGCAACCTGCTCCGGCTCTTTTTTTCCCATAATAATTAATTGTACGCCCCTGTCAAAAGCCTCAATTACTGCCGGGAATTCAGAAACACCCCAAATATTTGGATGAGTGGTTAATTCCATATCATCGGCGAATTGGGCCAAAACCTGAGAGATTTCATTCAGACAGTTCTTATTTGCGGGAAGATTATTAGTCGCTTCGGCTAAATAGGCTTGCTGCTTTACATCGGTCAGCCACTTGAGAAACTTAAC
>CAYMKG010000082.1:0-5384 GCA_964391145.1 uncultured Planctomycetales bacterium | reverse complement strand
GGCTGCAGTAAAAAAGAATTAAACAAAAATGGTGTTGGTTGAAGGGAACTCTTTATACAAAGGGAGGATTAAATGGCAACAGGCTATTGTGTAAAGTGCAAGAGTAGTAAAGAGATGAAGGACGCACAAGAGGTGACTATGAAAAATGGCCGAAAGGCAGTTAAAGGCAAATGTCCGGATTGCGGAACCTCAATGTTCAGGATTTTAGGTAAAGCCAAATAGGAGGTTATAACAGCAATCGAGACAAAAGAGCTAGCTTTACGCATTGCCCGCGTTGCCAAGGATAAAAAAGCGCAAAAGGTAGTTGTTTTAGATTTGCGAAAATTGCCTGCTTTTTGCGAATTCTTTGTGATTATGAACGGAACCTCTAACAGGCATTTAGCGGGCCTTGCTGAAGCAATAGAAGAAGAGCTAAATAAGGATAGGATAAGACCTCTCTTTAGCGGTTCGGCGCCCCAAAATCCGGAATCGGGGTGGGTTGTCTTGGATTATGCCAGCGTGGTAGTGCATATTTTTGGTAAGCCGCAAAGAGAGTTTTATTCTTTAGAGAACCTTTGGCAGGATGCCAAGAAGTTGAGGATTCCTCCGTCACGTAAAAGAAATGAAAAAAGACAGTCCCGGCGAAACTCTCCTATCTCTAATAAAAAATTACCTGATAAGCCTCAAGATAGATAACCAAATCGTATCTAGCGTATATTTAGACTTTCCTCCCAGAGAAGAATTCGGCGACCTTTCAGTGAGCGTTGCTCTGAAATTGAGCAAGGTATTTAAAAAGCCGGCGAAGGAGATCGCCGAATCAATCATAAACTATATTAATGAGAGGATTAAAGGCACAAGTCTCCAGGAGGATATTGCCTCCATTCGTATCGCCGGAGGAGGCTTTATTAATTTTTTCTTAACCGACAGCTATTTCCGCAAGGTTTTAAAAAAGATTATCAGGTTGGGCAATGATTTTGGCCGCAGCTATTTAGGCAGTAAGCGAAAGGTGCTGGTAGAATTTGTCAGCGCTAATCCCACCGGACCTCTGTCCATAGCCCACGCTCGCCAGGCAGCTGTAGGCGATGCCCTATGTAATATTCTGAAATTTTTAGGGTTCAAGGTTAAGCGCGAATACTACCTTAATGATGAGGGAAGCCAGATTAATCTCCTGGGCAGGTCTATCGAAGCCAGATTGAAGGAATTGCAGGGAGAATCTCTTAAATTTCCCGAAGGTGGGTATGAGGGAGATTATATCAGAGAAATAGCCAGGCACATACTTGAAGAGATACCAGATACCAGATACCAGATACCAGAATTCTTTTCCGAATACGGCACCAGATACATATTAAAAATAATTAAGCAAGAATTGAAAGATTTCGGGATTGAGTTCGATTACTGGTATAGCCAGAAGCGATTAACCAAATCAGGCAAGATTGAAAGGGTTATTACTTTGCTGAAGAAGAAAGGCTTCATTTATGAAAAAGACGGAGCTTTTTGGTTTAAATCTACTGCCTTCGGTGACGATAAAGACAGGGTCATAATTAAAAGCGACGGCTCCTATACCTATGTAACTGCGGATATCGCCTATCATCAGGATAAATTCAGACGCGGCTTCAGCTGGCTCATTAATCTCTGGGGGCCAGACCACCACGGTTATGTCAGTCGCTTAAAGGCAGCAATCCAGGCCCTGGGGAAGGGATTGGACTCCTTGAGCATAATTATAGTACAGCTGGCAACCATATTTAGAGAGGGTAAACCGCTACCTATGTCTACCCGTAGGGGGCAATACATTACTTTAAGAGAGGTTCTGGATGAGGTAGGTCCTGATGCCAGCCGTTTCTTCTTTTTGATGCGCCGAACTTCAGCCCATCTTGATTTTGATTTAGAATTGGCCAAGAAGCAGACGCCGGAAAACCCGGTGTATTACGTTCAATATGCTCACGCCCGAATATGTAGCATAATCCGCAAAGCTCCTTTCGAGCCAGAACTCTCAACCGCTAATTTGGAGCTCTTGAGAGAGACCGAAGAATTAAAAGTGATAAGGAAGCTCTGGCAATTTACCAATGTTCTGGATACCTGTTATAAGAATATTGAGCCCTATTTTATTACAGCTTATCTTCAGGAGGTTGCCGAGATATTACACAGATTTTACGAGCGACATCGCGTTTTAAACGAAGATAAAAGTCTGACCCAGGCGAGGCTGGCGTTAATTTCAGCAGCGCGCGCGGTTATCCATAACGGACTTAGTCTCCTCGGAATATCTGCTCCGGAGTCAATGTAATGCAAAAAATCCTCAAAATCACTCAACCGAACACGCAGTTACAGATTAATCTGACTAAGGAACTGGGCATTTCTCCAATCCTGGCTCAGGTTTTGATTAATCGGGGCATAAAATCCGCATCCGCGGCTGAGAAGTTTCTGAAGCCACAACTTTCGGATCTGCTACCACCCTGGCAAATGAAGGATATGGAAGCGGCGGTGAAGCGGGTTATCCGGGCAGCCAGGCTTAGGGAAAAGGTAATGATTTTCGGTGACTACGATGTCGACGGCATAACCTCCGTGGCGCTGTTAAAGACGCAACTGGAGCGCCTGGGCATAACCACTGCGCATTATATCCCTCACCGCATAAACGAAGGTTACGGCTTGAATTTGACTGCCGGTAAGATTGCAAAAAACAACGGGTTTAGCTTGATAATAACCGTGGATTGCGGGATAAACAGCCGCTCAGAAATTGAGAGATTCCGCCGGTGGGGGATCGACGTTATTGTTACGGACCATCATGAGCCTCAGGGCCAAATGCCCGAAGCTTATGCGATACTTAATCCGAAACGCCGGGATTGCCCTTATCAATACAAAGAACTTTCCGGCGTAGGCGTAGCCTTCAAATTAGCTCAGGCCGTAACCAAGAGCAATCTCTGGGAAGACCTGGATTTAGTGGCTCTGGGCACAATCGCCGATAACGTTGCCTTAAACGGAGAAAACAGAATTATAGTAAGCGAAGGTTTAAAAAGAATTCCTGCCTCTTGCCGCTTAGGAATTCAGGCCCTGATGGACGCTTCCGGGATAAACAAGCAAAAGCCCTTAAAGGCTTCTGCGGTAAGTTTCATTCTGGGCCCGCGCATTAATGCCAGCGGAAGAGTGGAGACCGCGGAGAGTGCATTAAGACTATTGCTAAGTCAGTCGAGCGCCGAAGCATGCGATTTAGCCAAGACATTAAATACTTATAACCGTAGACGGCAAAAGATAGAGGAGGCGATATTTCGTGAGGCTCAGAATTTAATCGATAAAGAGATAAATTTTAAAGAGCACAGTGTGATTGTATTGTCCGGCCAGGATTGGCATCCCGGCGTTCTTGGCATAGTTGCCTCACGGCTTATGGAGAAATTCTATCGCCCGACAATTTTAATTTCAGAATGTGGGCACGGCACCTGCCGCGGCTCGGCCCGTTCAATAAAGGATTTTTCGATTTTCGATGCCTTGCTTGCCTGCCAGAAGCATCTTAATACGTTCGGAGGCCACAGGCTCGCTGCGGGCCTTACCATCGCAAAAGATAACATTCACAACTTCCGGCAGGATATAAACAGCTTTGCCCGGCAGATTCTGCTAAAAGAATTTCTCACCCCGAAGATCGAAGTGGATATGGAGATATCCCTCGCTGACTTAAGCAAAGATTTGATTTATCAATTGAGGAGAATAGAGCCGTTTGGTTCAGCTAATCCCGAACCAATCTTCTATACTCGTAACCTAACTCTGCGCAGCGAGCCGGAGATTTTAAGCAGGGATACTTTAAAATTCTGGGTAACCGACTCCGAATTTACTTATCCGGTAATTGGCTTTGGTTTTGGGGGGCTGAAACAGAAACTGGTGGAATCGCCTTCTTTTGATCTGGTTTATTGTCCTGAAATTGACACCTGGCGGGATAATCAGGATATTATTCTGGAAGCCAAGGAGATAATTTTCACCCCGCACCTTTGATACATTCATCTTATGCTTTTGGTAAAATTTAGGATTAAAACTCAAATCATAATTGTTTCTGAATATTGCAAAGGTGCGGGGTCAGATGACCTTTTCTACCTTGCCCTTTTTTAGGCATTTAGCGCAAATGTAGATAGTTTTTATCCGCCCCTCGATTTTGGCTTTTATCTTATGCAGGTTAGGCAGAAATTTTCTCTTGTTTACCCTGGTGGTTTTTTTCCCGGTTCCGCCTTTTTTCTTAGCCAGTCCCCGGCGGCTTAAGGAGTGGCCATACATTGGCCCTTTATTGCATATTGCGCATCTTTTGTACATAGTATTTATTATATAGAAAAGAAAAAAAAGGTCAATAAATATTTGTCATTTCTGAAAAATGTGTTATAATAATTGATTATGAGAAAGACGTATATTCCGAAAAAAGAAGAACTAAAGAGAACCTGGTACTTAGTGGATGCGGAAGGCAAAACCTTGGGGAGGCTCGCTTCGCGCGTCGCAGGAATTCTCAGAGGAAAACACAAGCCGCGTTTTACTCCATATTTGGATACAGGCGACGGAGTGATTGTGATTAATGCCTCTAAAATCAGGGTTACCGGAAGAAAGCTAAACCAAAAAATTTACCAGCGTTATTCTGGTTACCCCGGCGGGCTGAGAGAAGTTCCTTTATCCGAACTATTAAAGAAGAAGCCCGAGGCTGTGTTTGGGCTTGCGGTTAAACGTATGTTGCCCAAGGGTTCCTTGGGAAGGAAAATGTTTAAGAAATTAAAAGTTTACGCTAACGGAAAGCACCCTCATAGCAGTCAAAATCCAAAGGTATTGAATTTACTTTCGCCCGGCGATTAGTCATAAGCGGGTTCTCGCTTTTTGCCATAATGGGTTTCTGTTAAAGGCGGGAGGATGAAGTAATTCAGAAAGAGACTATGAAGACAAATAATAATGCCGAAGCAGTAAAGGAAGAAAGTGTAACAAAGAATAGAGTGGCCGGCAGGCGCAAGGAAGCAGTTGCCAGTGTGCAACTTATACCGGGCGAAGGTCTAATTTTTGTGAACAAGCGCCCGTTTGAGAAATATTTTCTGCGCGAGACGGATAGAATTATCGTTAGGCAGCCCTTGGCTTTAACCGATACCCTCAATAGATACAATGTGATTGCCAATATTAAGGGGGGAGGTTACAGCGGCCAGGCCGGAGCTTTGCGGTTGGCTATTGCGCGCGCCTTGAGCTCAATCGACGAGGACGCCAAAAAAATTTTAAGAAAAAACGGATTTCTGACGCGCGATTCCAGAATGAAAGAGCGAAAAAAATACGGGCAGAAGGGAGCGCGCAAGCGGTTCCAGTGGACCAAAAGATAGCAATTTAACAATATATCAATTTAGCAATTAAAAGAGAGGGCCTATCTCGACGAAAAATCAGTTGACGAGATAGGTTTTTTATTTTAT
>CAYMKG010000081.1:0-5415 GCA_964391145.1 uncultured Planctomycetales bacterium | reverse complement strand
TAGCCGCAATCGTTATCTGGGCGAACAAATAGGAAAAGGAAAGAAACTGAATCAGGTGGTAAGCAAGATGAAGATGGTTGTGGAGGGGGTTGCTACAGCAAAAGCCGCTTACCGCCTTGCTCTTAAATTCAAAGTGGATATGCCGATTACCAGGGAAGTCTATCTTGTTCTTTATAAAAACAAAAATCCCAGGAAAGCAGTTAAGGATTTAATGACCCGAAGTCTCAAAGAGGAATAAAATTAAAGGGACACCCTTTCATCCAATCGAGGGACACCCTTTGAGCTGAATACAAAGGTGTCCCCAAAATTTAATAAATTTCGAATTCTATCTAAATGGGGACACCCTTCCGATTGGGTCAAAGGGTGTCCCTGATATCGGGGAGTGGCGCAGTTTGGCTTAGCGCGTCTGAATGGGGTTCAGAAGGTCGTGGGTTCAAGTCCCACCTCCCCGACTTTTAGTTGACAGAGGAATGGATAAAATGCAGAAGCAAGAGAGGAGGCGGTTTGCGCGCATAAAAAAGACTCTGTTTGTGCAATGCCGTCCCTACGAAACAACCGATCCCTGGAGTGGCGCCATTTTACAAGATATCAGCCAGGCGGGAATGAGTTTTTTCTCCGGAAAGGCATTTCAAATTGGCGAAGTATTGGAGATAAAGCTTATGACTTTTATCAGGAGGCAGCCGATATATGTAACAGGTAAGGTTGTGGGAACGCAGAAGAATAGCGAAGAAAAAAAATGGATTACCCGCATTTCCATCGTAAAAATTAACGAAGAAGACTTAATGGTTTTTCAGGAGCTTATCCAGATATTTTTAAATTCCATAAAATCCAAGGAAGCGTAACGCTATTGAGGCGTACCTTAACTGTAAAGGTGAGGCTTGAATAACTAAGAAGGTGCAGAATGAAAAAAATCTATTTGGGCCTTTTAGGTTTTGGGAACGTTGGCTCAGGAGTAGTAAAGATATTGAGAGCCAGGCAATCTCTGTTAAGAAAAAAACTCGGTTGTGATTTAGTTTTGAAAAAGGTTTGCGATAAGGATTTAGTGTCAAAAAGAGCAGTTTGCCTGTCCAGGGATATCCTTATCTCCGATGCAAATCAAATATTAAATGACCCCCAGATAGATATAGTAATTGAGTTGATAGGGGGGATTCATCCGGCCAAGGAATACGTTATGCAGGCGTTGAATAAAGGTAAATACGTTGTGACAGCCAACAAGGCCCTTTTAGCCGAGCACGGCAAAGAAATATTTGATTTAGCTAAAGAGCACGGCAAAATGATTTATTTCGAGGCTTCCGTAGGCGCGGGCATACCCATAATAAGGTCGTTAAAAGAAGGTTTGGCGGCAGACAGATTTTCCCGTATCTTTGGCATTCTTAACGGAACTTCAAATTTCGTTTTAACTTCGATGTCTGAACGAAAAGTGAATTTTTCTCAAGCTCTGGCTCAAGCGCAAAAATACGGCTTTGCCGAGAGAAAGCCAAGTTTAGATATTCAGGGAATCGACTCTTTACACAAGCTGATAGTTCTCGTCTATCTCTGTTTTGGGAAACTGGTAAATTTAAACGACATTTTTGTCGACGGAATCGAACACATTTCATTGTTAGACGTTATTTACGGCGAAGAACTGGGTTATCAGATAAAGCTGCTGGCTATCGCCCAAAAGGAAGGGCACGAATTAGAATTGCGCGTGCATCCTACACTGATTCCGGTGGAGCATCTTTTAGCGCAAGTCAAAGGGATTAACAACGCGATTTATGTGTCCAGCGATTTAGCCGGTGATTTACTGTTCTTCGGGCCCGGAGCGGGCTCGGCCGCTGCTGCCTCGGGCGTAATTTCTGATTTACAGAATGCCGCGCTAGATCTACAGGCGGGCCTGTTTAGAAGAAAAATTTTTCCGATAGAGGATAACTCGATAAAGAGGCTGCGGCAAATAGACCAGACCCAAAGCCGCTACTACATTCGCTTTATGGTGGTGGACAGGCCGGGTGTTCTGGCGGCAATTTCAGGCATATTAGCCAAATTCGACATAAGCATAGCTTCGGTGACTCAAAAAGAAAGAAAAAGGGCGAAGGTCGTTCCGATTGTAATGATTGTACATGAAGTAATGGAGAAGAACTTACGGATGGCTCTAAAGAGAATCGAGCGTTTGGATGTGGTTAAGCAGAGACCCGTAGCTATAAGAATAGAACAGATATGAGCGGTAAACTACACCGGATTACTTCAAGATACCAAGGAGTAATACAGAGATACAGGAAATATCTTCCGGTAAGTAAGAGCACGCCGATAATTACTTTACTGGAGGGTAATACCCCTTTACTGCCTGCTACCCACTTGAGCAAATTATTAGGTAAGAATTTTCAGGTTTATCTAAAATACGAAGGCCTAAATCCTACCGGTTCGTTTAAAGACCGGGGTATGACCGTAGCGGTATCTAAGGCTAAAGAAGACGGCGCCAAAGCGGTGATTTGCGCATCTACGGGAAATACTTCCGCCTCAGCCAGCGCTTACGCAGCAAAGGGTAAAATGAAGTGCATAGTAGTTATTCCCGAAGGAGCGATTGCTTTAGGCAAATTGGCTCAGGCTTTAATCCACGGAGCTTGCGTTTTGGCGATAAGAGGCAATTTCGACGATGCGCTTAGTATCGTAAGAGAAATCTCTCAGAAATATCCGATAACCTTAGTCAATTCCATTAATCCTTACCGCATTGAAGGACAGAAGACGGCGAGTTTTGAAATTTGCGATTGTCTTTCTCAGGCGCCTGACTTTCAGGTGATGCCAGTGGGCAACGCCGGCAATATTACCGCTTACTGGAAGGGTTATAGAGAGTATAATCGGTTGGGAAAGATAAAAAATTTGCCCAGAATGCTGGGATTTCAAGCCCGGGGAGCCGCGCCGATTGTTCGAGGCCGACCGATAAAAAATCCAAAGACAATTGCTACGGCAATCCGCATAGGGAATCCTGCCAGCTGGGAGAAGGCAGAGCTTGCCCGCGACGAATCCGGCGGTTTAATTGATATGGTTTCCGACAAAGAGATCATAGATGCCTATAAACTTTTAGCTGCAAAAGAAGGCGTGTTTGTTGAACCGGCATCTGCTGCCTCAGTGGCGGGGCTATTAAAGTTAGCAAAAAAAAGGTATTTTAAGCGCACAGCGCACAGCGCACGGCGCACAGCGCAAATAGTCTGCATCCTGACCGGCCACGGCCTAAAGGATCCCGACCGGGCGATAAAATCAGTAAAGAAGCCGAGGGTTATTTCGGCGAATTTAAAGGCAGTATTGAAAGAGATAGGGTATTGATATAACGTTAATCGGTAACGGTAACGAAGCCCGTATCGGTTAGGGTTAAGGTGAGGTAAATATAAAAGAAAAAACACGATAAACGTTACCGAGAGACGAAACGGGCATCATAACCGTAACCTTAAGACGATATAAAAATGAGCTTAAGAGGTAAGAGGATTTTAGTTACGGCCGGGTCAACTTGGGTGTCGATTGACAGCGTCAGAGTTATTAGCAATATTGCTACGGGTAAGACTGGAATGTTACTTACTCGAGAAGCAGCGGCCAGAGGAGCAAGGGCTACTTTGGTATTGGGGCCTTGTTGCGGATATAATCTAAATAAAGTCTGCTCCTTAGGGCGTAAAGAGTTGTTGTATATTAATAAAAGACTAGGGAAATCAATTCGTATAATTCATTTTCATTTTTTTGGTGAATTGAGAAATATTTTAAAATGCGAACTTAAAAATAATAGATATGACATAGTTATTCACTCAGCGGCAGTTTCTGATTTTAAGCCGGAATATAAACTGAGAGGTAAGTTGAGTTCGGATAGAGGCTATAGATTAAAATTAATTCCCTCGGAAAAGCTTATAGTTTTAATTCGTCATCTCGCCCCCAAAGCAAAATTAGTGATATTTAAGTTAGAGTCAGCAGTTACAAAAAAAACGCTTATTAAAAGAGCAAAACGCGCCCGAGATATGGTCGGCGCAGATATAGTAGTGGCTAACCGCCTTAATCCTTACAGAGCCTTTATCATCGATAAAGAAGGCAATCGAACAAAGGTAAAAAATAGAGAACAATTAGCAAAGAAATTAATAAAGCTTTTAAATACAGTGTTTAATAATTAGTTCTATACGCTTTACGCTAAACGCTATACGCTAATCATTATGAAATACATCGTCCTAGTCGGCGACGGAATGGCAGATTATCCAGTGGAGGAACTTAACGGCAAGACTCCTCTGGAAGCGGCGAAAACCCCAAATATGGATTTTATAGCCCGTTGTGGCATGCTCGGGCAGACTAAGACCGTTCCAAATAAAATGGCGCCGGCTTCCGATGTAGCCAATATGTCTATTTTAGGCTATGACCCGAAAAAATATTACACCGGCCGGGGTCCGTTGGAAGCCGCCAATTTAGGAATCGAGTTAGACCAGAAGGACATCGCCTTTCGTTGCAATTTCGTTACCGTAAATAATGATACGTTAGTAGACTATAGCGCCGGCCATATTACCACTAAAGAAGCAGGCATACTGATTGATTGTCTTAATCAAAAATTGGGCACGCAGAATTTAAGATTTTATTGCGGCGTAAGCTACCGCAATCTTATGATTATAAAAGACGCTCCGGAAACATTATTGGATATTTATTGTTTCCCTCCTCACGATATTATCGGGAAAAAAGTTTCCCGACATCTTCCCGAGGGCAAAGGCGCTGAGTTTGTGGTTAATTTGATGAGGGAATCGTCTAAGATTCTGGCCTCTCATGAGATAAATCAGGTACGCATCGATTTAGGAGAGAATCCGGCAGATATGATTTGGCTTTGGGGGCAGGGAAGTAAGCCAAATCTACCGACATATAAAGAAAAATATAATCTGAGCGGCAGCGTAATTTCAGCCGTAGATTTAATTAAAGGTCTGGGCAAGATAATCGGGCTAGAGGTTATCAATATTCCCGGGGCAACCGGATACTACAATACGGATTATGAAGGAAAAGCCAGGGCAGCGATAAGGACATTGGAGGACAAGGATTTTGTATTCTTGCATGTTGAAGCCCCCGATGAGGCGGGCCACAACGGCGATCTGAGAGAGAAGATTACTGCAATTGAGAGATTTGACCATCTTGTTGTGGGCAAAATACTAAACGCATTTAAGCGCAAGAAGAGTTTTCGTATTTTAGTTCTGCCCGATCATCCTACGCCGCTGTCAGTCAGAACTCATACAGCCGAGGCGGTTCCGTTTGGGATTTTCGGCCGAGATATATTCGGCGGCGGATTTTTGTGTTATAGTGAAAAAGAGGCGCAGAAGAGCAACTTATTTTTTGACAAGGGTTACAAATTAATCGATTATTTCTTAAAACTAGAGCAATGAATTCTCTGATTATAGTTATAGTTAGCTGGATAATATTTTACGCGGGTTACCG
>CAYMKG010000080.1:0-5518 GCA_964391145.1 uncultured Planctomycetales bacterium | reverse complement strand
TCACGATACCTATTTCCTCACTTCCTCCGGGTAACATTTACTAATGAGGCATCGGATATAAGTTTGGGGTCCGGTTCGGGTTATGTTTTCAATCTATTTTCCCGCTTCTTCCAATATCCTCTTGCAGACTTCCGTAATCTCAGAGGCGGCCTCCGGGGTTAGGACTAAATAGAAACCGCCTTTTATATTTTGTTCTACCTCTTCAAAGATGGCCTCAATGAGCATAGCATAATCTTTATCCTTGTATTCTGAAAGAAGCATAGTCAGGATTTCCTCAATTGAGCCGGAAATCAGGGTTGGCGGAGGAGGAAGAATCAGCCTTTTAAGCATCATACTTAAAGCACTGGTATAAGCACCGATAACAATACTGCCTATCTCCTTGATTAAAGACAGGCCTATCTCGGTAAGGGCGCTAACTTTCTTGTCTTCCTCTTTTATCCCGTAGGATAAATCAATCAATTTAAACGCGTTCTTCTCATCCAGGAGAAAGGCAACCTTTCCCTTAAGCCCGGTGAGGAATTTGGCAGTGACGGCAATTCCTATCTGTTGTGTGTTTATCTTGGTTGAGACACCTAGGCAGGAGACAATATCGGTTGAAGGAACAGAAAGATTTATCCTTGTTCCTAAAATCTCAGAGAGAGCAATGCTTCCGTGAGCGGTGGCAATGCTTCCTACCTCTCTTAAAATATTTAATTCGTCCTGCATTTGGACCTCCTTTTTTTCAATTATACCACCACAATCTCAAAATGGTAAGAGATTTCCTTTCTTATTCGTAAGTTAAAAAATGAAATTGAAATTGATTGAATTTATGCTATTGACTTTTTAATACTGATTTATATAATAATAAGTGATTTTAACGGCCTCGTAGCTTAAAGGAAAAAGCGGTTCTTTAGCGAAGAATCAGATGTGGGTTCGAATCCCACCGAGGCCGTTAAAACAAAGCGTGGTTAGCCTCTCGGTTAACCGCGCTCGGTATATTAAAATTTTTTCTTGACAAATTAATATCATATACTATACTTTTATTAGCTAAAGAACCGTAAGCTACGAGGTTGAAAGGGCGTCAGAAATGGCGCCTTTTCTATTTATAGTTCCATACTTATCTATCAAATTATAACTGCAATAGTAGTCTTCCTACCGCCAAGAACATTACCCACCACTACCCTAAAGCAGGGTTAGTGCAGTAATTCACCCACCAAAAGGAATTGCTTTTAGAGGAAACTGTTCGGGAATAAGAATTGTTTATATATGTCCTTTACCACTCCCGGCAAATCTCCTTATACCCGCACCAGGAGCAAACCTGCTGATTTTCGCAAGGGTAGAATATGCCTGTCTTGATGGCCCGGGCAATGGAGCCGAGGAGTTTGAGAAACCGGTTAAGCTGGCTTTGGGTGCGAGGTAGAGACTGAAGAATCTGGATTTTAGGCTGCTTTGTCCGGACCATCACATCGAAGCAGAGGGATTTGGGCTCCTCTCCCTTGAGGTATTTGTAGGCGAGGTTGTAGGTGGTAAGCTGGATATCGGTTTGTGCGGTGTATCTTTTGGATAGGATCTCCTGGCGGTCTTGGTATCGCGGATAATCTTATATTGGTCAACGAGGTCAAGGTAGCCTCTTAGGGTATAGGCTACGTTCTCAAAGCCCAATTCAAATTCTTCCTCAACTGCAAGCGGCTGAATAGGCGGGGCAACATCCTTGTGATAGACTTTGATTAAACCTATGCCTTCGTCTTTGACCTTGCCGGGATTCTCGCCTTCCCAGTCTATCTCTGCTTCCTTCTGTTTTGTCTGGTCAAAGAAAGCGCTATAGGCCTCAAGGACCTTGTTTAGGGGGAGGTCAATTCTTGTCTGCTTTTTGTGCCTGAAGTTCTGCTCCAGGCCCTTGTGTATACTTTTTCCTAAAATTACGGCACCAACCGGAGGCATCTTTAATCCCTTGAGATACCTGAGCATATACTGCAAGGGGCAGCGCAAATACATCTTTATCTGGGTTATGGATAGGTGATTGTTGTCCATTATTATTTTCCTCCTTAAGGAGGCAGGCTTTTTAGGGCCTGCCTCCTTTTGGTTTTTAAGATTTAAGTTAACTTACACAGGGCAGGCCATTAATTCATCAATGGTTGCGCTTGCCTCAGCCATAGTAAGGGAATTGAGCCCTTCGATGAACCGGCCTCTTTCTTTGACAAGCCGGGCGAAGCAGGCATCTACCCGGAGCAGGCCATCCTCAAATTTCTGCAAATTCTTTGAATTTATTTTTCTTTCTTGCCACATAGTGCCTCTTTTTTTCGCCAAAAAAATCTGCCCAATGATTTGACCCGAAGGGGCGGTTTTGCTTTGAGGCACCCCACAAAGCAAAATCCCCCGCCGTTAGGCGGGGGAAGCCTTTTGTCAAGAAAACCGAAGGCGTCCCGCATTCTTTACTAAAAAGGCGGGACGTTCTTTAGAAAAATTGAGACTCCCCGAAGGGTTGCGAGGAGGCTTTGAGGCAACCCGCAAAGCCGACGAGCAATGCCGAGCCCTTGACATTTGGATTGCCTGATGTTAAGGGCGAGGTAGAGGCGAATTTTTCTAAAGAATTTTCTGGACAAAAGTCACCCATTCGACTCCGCTCGGGGTGATGCTGAGCGTAAGCGAAGCATCAAATCTTGGGCATCAATTAAACGAAAAAAGAAAGGAGGCCTGCTTAGGGCAAGAAAGAAAATTCGGGGGCCAGGAAAGGAAATTTGAGGATGGCTGCGGGGAATGAAGCTAAAAGGCGAGAAGCAAGGTATGTTTTTACCGTAGGGATTGAATGTGTAAAAGGTGCGGGGGAGGCAGAGGTGCCCCCGAGCGACCCCGCACCTTTTAATATTCAAGACAAAAGAAGGGTAACTATTTATTGGTGGGGGCACAGAGAAAACCCCGCAAAACGCAGATTGGAGGCATTTTCAGGCTATTCCAGGAGACGACGACGGCCTAAGAAAGGTGCGGGGGAGCGAGGGGGCACGGCTGGCTGAGGCGAGGCAATAAAAAAGGCAGGCCGAGCCGAAGCCAGCCTGCCTGCCTGAAAATACCGTCTTTTGTCACCAGCGATTCCTTAAGAAGAGAAGTAAATTAGAGCATATCCAATATATCAAGATATTCTTCTGTAGAAATGTTAAGCAGCCTTAAATTATTTTTAATTACAAATATTGGGATATCCTTTCCGGCGGGTATAATAATGGGTCGCTTAAGGTCACTTCTGTGATATACTCTATGGCTACCCTTTTGGCGGGAAAATTTACAACCTACATATAATAAAAATCTCTCAAATTGTCGCCAATGTATGGGGGATAACTTTGCCATTTAAATCCCGACAGGAATCTGAACTTCTTCTTGGGTAGTGGTAAGGTAAACTGGAGGTGCCCAGTGAGGTTTAGGGCGAGCAACCTTCCTCCAACCCAGCCCTTTCAGAACTTCGTCAAGAGTCCCCATTTTCAGAGTCTCATCAATAAAAATATCGACTAACTCTTCAAATTTACTTTTAGCTTCTTCGAAAGAATCACCATAAGTAGAAATATCAAGAGCAGGAGAATAAGCAATAAATTTATCACCTTCTCTATAGAAATTAACTGTTAATCTTACTCCCATCTTTCGCATTTCTTATCTCCCCCTAACTTTTTCTTTCCTGTATCTAAATAAATTATACCATATAATCAAATCTTTTACATTATATTAGAAGAGGAATTTTATTATAACAAAACCCTATATCCCGTCAAGGGTTGTTTTATATTCAAGCTTTATATTCAAGATATCGGTATCAAGTATGACTTTTATCGTTTGCCGCATCTTCTTTTAAGAATTGCCTTTTGAAGATCTTTTTCTTTCAGGCCCTTAGCCTCAGCAAAACTTTCTCCCCACTCTCTTAGCTCTGCCCTTTTCCTGGGCGTCCACTTAAGGGAAGATATTCTAAGCCATCCGTCAATCACTTCTTTCTTGAATCTCAGAGACTTGCCTATGCGAACGGCGGGAATTTCACCGCTGCGGGCTTTCCGGTAAACGGTCTGCTCATCTAACTGCAAATATTTCGCCAATTGTTCGGCGGTCATAACCTCTGGTGTCATATTACATCCTTCCTTTCACTATAAATATAACTCGTTTAAGGAAAAATGTCAATACTTTAGTGTATTTTAGTGTATTTCTCTATACTTCAATATATCTGAAATTTTTTCATTTTCTGAACCAGAGCTACTACCTCTGCACACTTAGAGCATTTAATCAGGTGATGCTTTAACTTTTCCGCTTCTTTTTTATCTAACAATCCGTCAACAAAGCCGGCTAAGGTTTCTTCATCCGGACAAGGCTCATTAATCCTGGGAAGACTTCTTTTCCAATGCGCATAAACAAGTCTTATCAAGGCCTCAATGCTGCTTCTGGCTCTTGCCATTAGACAGAATCCTCCTACTTTAATAGACGAATTCTACCCGAAAATCTAACGCTTTTTTCTTCTCTTTTTTCCTCTTTTTTTGCGCCGATATTTATGATTCCGGTTAAATAATTTCCTAAGCCATCCCAAAAACTCTCTTCTTGCGCGTCTTTTCTTTTGTTTTATGGACCTCTTTCTCCCTCGCACAATCTCAATTGGACAGCGCAGGCGCACTGTCTTAAACAATCGGGATAAAGCCTTCTCAAATCTCTCAATCTTGCTGTCACATTTAATGGTAACGATATCTCCAAATCCCCCTCCAAAGGCATAGACAAGAACCAGCCAGAACTGCTCTAAGTTATCCGCTACCATCACAATCACATAGCAGGAAATGATTATTGAGGCAAATGTGGTGAAGAAACTAAAGATCTGGTCATTCCTCTGAATGGTCTTGGTATTAAAGGCAGAGAGAAAATCCTCCAAGACCCCAATAGAAAATATCTTGGCAGATTCTAAAATCACACCTCCAATACCTCCTGGTTATTGACAAAGCAACTCAAAAACAAGGCAGAGCAAAGACACAATCACGGATATGATGAAGATGAAAAAGCCAAATTTAAATAAATTGTAATAATAGCGCTCATAAGGAAGCATATCTGCCCCTGATATAGACAGAATCACGGAATCAGACAGGATTCCGGTGTCCAAATAGTGTCCATTCAATATCCAAAATGGCCTAAATTCAGCCAAATTGGCCTAACTCAAAAATTGTTGTAACTTATTGAAAATTAATGGAATTAGTTAATTAGGAAGGACTTACGAAAATTGGCAGGATGGCAACCCCATTCAGATGCGCTAAGCCAAACTGCGCCACTCCCCGATATCAGGGACACCCTTTAATTTTATTCCTCTTTGAGGCTTCGGGTCATTAAATCCTTAACTGCTCTCCTGGGATTTTTGTTTTTATAAAGAACAAGATAGACTTCTCTGGTAATCGGCATATCTACTTTGAATTTAAAAGCAAGGCGGTAAGCGGCTTTTACTGTAGCAACCCCCTCCACAACCATCTTCATCTTGCTTACCAACTGATTCAGTTTCTTTCCTTTTCCTATTTGTTCGCCCAGATAACGATTGCGGCTA
>CAYMKG010000079.1:2570-5545 GCA_964391145.1 uncultured Planctomycetales bacterium | reverse complement strand
ATTAGATTTCTTATTCCCTGCAAGGCTCGCTCAAATGCGCCGGTTTTTCCCCGAAAGCGGTCATTATTTGCACCGACCCCGTCGAGACTCACTCCAACGTAGTCAAACTCAGACTGTTTAATCCGCCGGGCTACCTCCTGGGTAATCAAGGTTCCGTTGGTTGAAATAACAGTTCTTAGTCCCAGCTGTTTGGCAAATGCGTTTAGTTCGAATAAATCCTCTCTTAAAAACGGCTCTCCCCCGGAAAAGAGCAGAACCGGAACATTAAACTCAGCCAAATCTCTTAACATCTTCTTTGCCTCTTGAGTATTAAGCTCTCCTGAATACCTCTGGTTATGAGAATCCGAATAACAGTGGATGCAACTGAGGTTGCACCGCCGCGTGGCATTCCAGACCACGATTGGCCGCCGAAGAGAAGGCGTCAGCGCCTGGTTGTATCTTAGCTCGTCGCCGAAAGAAGAAGAATCGCATAGTAATTTGGAAATGCTAATCATATCATTCGCCTAATCCTTACTACTTAATCCTTACTACTTACTACTGTTTTTTAAAATACCGCACGATTGCCTCTGCAAGCGCTTCTTTCGTGTACTGCTTTGCCTGGATGTTTACCTTCAGACCCAGCTTGCGGGCTTGAGCCGAGGTAACCGGACCGATGGAAGCGACCAGAGAATTTCCAATCACCTGTCTAAGAATCCTGCGGGGGACAATTTTAAAAAAATTACGCACGCAGGAAGAGCTGCTAAAGCAAATCACATCAATATCCTGCAGGACTTCAGCCAAAACCTTGAGCTTATAACCTTCCGACTCTGTTTTATAAACAGGAGCTACACAAACCGTCGCACCCAACCTTTTTAATCCCTTGCTAAGCACGTGCCTGGCTCCTGCCGAACAGACAATGAGAATGTTCTGCCTTTTAACTCCCCTTTTCTTGAAAAACTCCAGCAAGCCTTCCTGGCAATACTTTTCTGCCTGAACATCTACCTTAAGGCCAAAATTCTCCAAAGCCTTCTTCGTATTCGGGCCAATCGCAGCCAATTTTACTCCGATAAGAATTCTCAGATCCTTTCCTAAATAATTGAGGCGCTTAAAAAAGTGCTTCACGCCGTTCTGGCTGCTGAATACAGCCCAGTTAAATTCATGTATTCTCTCAACGGCTGAGTCAAATAATCTGTAATCTTTAAGCGGAACAATCTTAATCAGCGGCATCTCTACCACCGAGGCTCCCCGGTCTTCTAAAATCGAAGACAGCCTGTCCAATCCCTCCCGGTGAGAGGTAATCAGAATCTTCTTGCCGAACAAAGGTCTTCTCTCAAACCAGTTCAAATCCTTTCTGAACCTTACCACATCTCCTACAATCAGGATTGCCGGAGGAGTGATGCCGGATTCCTTTACCCTTTTAGTTATTGTGCTTAAGGTTGCTGTAACTGTTTTTTGCCCGGAGAGAGTCCCCCATTGGACTAAACAGCAGGGCGTAGTTTTAGGCCGACCGAATTTAATGAGATTCCCGGCTATTTTAGGGAGATTGCCCACACCCATAACAAATACCAGAGTTCCCAGGCCGCAAGATACTTTTTCCCAATCGATAGCAGAATGTCTTTTACACGGGTCCTCGTGTCCGGTAAAGATGCCTAATGAGGAAGTATATCTGCGGTGGGTTAAAGGAATCCCTGCGTAGGCAGGCACTGCGATTGCGCTAGAGACACCCGGCACTACCTCAAAAGGTATTTTCCGCTTTACCAGATACTCTGCCTCTTCAGCGCCTCTACCAAATAAAAACACATCGCCGCCTTTCAAGCGAAGAACAACCTTACCTTCTTCTGCCCTCTTTGCCAATAGCTGATTAATCTTTTCCTGGGAAAGAATTCGCTTCTGCGAAGACTTGCCCACATATATCAATTCTGCTTTCTCCGGAACGAATTTTAATAAGTGCGGCGAAACAAGGCGGTCATAAACTACTACTTCAGCCTGTTTCAAACACCGCAGTCCTTTAAGAGTAAATAATCCGGGATCGCCCGGACCTGCTCCCACCAGGTAAACCCAGCCCTTGCGTGTAGGGGCTGGGTAAACTTTACCCTTTGTCGTTCGCTGTTGCTTATTCATAACTTCAGTTTTCTCCATTGCGCTTGATTTCCTGGAGTATCTGTCGGCCGCCGCTTTCCAGAATTTGGCGAGCTAAGTTTCTGCCTAAAACCTCTGCCCTGGAGAACTCTGCTTCCTTTTTGCTCCGAACCATCCTTCTGCCGTCAAGGCTGAATACAGCCGCCTCTAAAATAATCTTTTTTTCTACCAACCGAGCCAAAGCTCCGATAGAAATCCGGCAGCCCCCGCCTATTTCTTTAAGAAACGCTCTTTCGGCAACAAGACAAGTATAACTCTCTCGGTCATTAATCCTTGCTGCCACATCTGCAGCTACCGTATCCTGCCGCCTTATCTGGACGCCTAAAGCACCTTGACCAACAGCAGGCAAAAGTACGGCAGGGGGGAAAAAATACAAATTAAGTTCGGAGAGTAAATTCTCTACCTTCTTGTTGACTCGCTTTAATCTCAAAATACCCGCTGCCGCAACAACAATGGCGTCAAAATCCCCCTGCTTTAACTTCCTTATCCTGGTATCCAGATTTCCCCTTAGATGTTTAATCTGCAAATCCGGCCGCCAGTATAACAATTGCGCGGTCCTGCGCAAGCTACTTGTGCCGACTATAGCTCTTTTTTTCAGGTTAAAGAATCCTGACTTTTTTGATATTAAAACATCTCTGTAGTCTTCTCTTTTGGTCACCGAGACTAACCACAAAGGCCCGGGAATCGCTGTCGGTAGATCTTTCATACTATGGACAGCCAGGTCTATTTGCTTTTTCAGAAGAGCTTTCTCGATCTCTTTTACGAATATTCCCTGCGAATCCAGCGGCCATGTTTTTTTTAGCCTATCCCCCCTGGTGGTTATTTTTTTGAAAGAAAAAGAATACTCAGGAAATTCT
>CAYMKG010000079.1:0-2470 GCA_964391145.1 uncultured Planctomycetales bacterium | reverse complement strand
TCGCGCACCCTTGCCAGGTCGTCTATATTATACAGATAAATATTGTCAAGCCTGCCCGCCTCCGGATCAATATTTCTCGGGAGGCCGAGGTCGATGAGAAATATCGGACGCTGATTTCTCTGGCGCATAACCCGGGACAAATCACCTTTAGTGATTACAAAGTGAGGAGCACTGGTAGAACTAATCACGATATCTACTTCTTTTAAATACTCAAAAAAATTCTCAAACCTAACTGCCGCGCCGCCGAAACTCCTGGCTAAATCCTGGGCCCTCTCAAAGGTGCGATTCGCAACCAAAACCGCGCTTGCCCCTCGAGAGGATAAATTCCTCACAGCCAGCTCTCCGATTTTACCTGCGCCGATAATCAGGATCTTTATGCCTTTGAGATTCTCAAAAATCTTCCTCGCCAGCTCAACCGAAGCAGAACTTATGGAAACTGCTCCTTTGCCGATTTGAGTCTGCGTGCGGATTTTTTTTCCCACCTTAATTGCTTCCTCAAACAGACCGTGGAATACTTTTCCAATCGCTCTGCAATTCCTGGCGTTTAAATACGCCTGCTTTACCTGGCCGAAGATTTGCGTTTCACCGATAATCATCGAATCCAAAGACGATACTACCCTGAACAGATGCCTGATTGCATTTATGTCGTTAAAAAAATAGAGATGCTTCTGGAGTCTGTCCTGGTTAATGCGGTGAAATTCACAAAGAAAACGGCGGATGGCTTCGAATCCAGACTGCAAATCATTGGTAACCGCATAAATTTCTACACGGTTACAGGTAGATAAAATTAAATTCTCCTTAATGGGTTCGTATTTTTTTAAAAAGGCAAGTGCATCAAAAAGCCTGTTTTGGGTGAAGGCAACGACCTCCCTTATTTCAATTGGTGCGGTTTTATGATTCAGGCCGAGAATTTGAATATTCATAAGTAAGAATGCAGTCCGGGCAGAAGAAAACTGACTCCCAAATAAGTAAAAATCACCATCAAAAATCCGATTATAGTCAGATATGCGCTCTTTCTGCCCCGCCATCCACGCATCAACCGGGCATGCAGATAAAAAACGTAAATCAGCCAGGTAACCAATGACCAGGTCTCCTTAGGGTCCCAGCTCCAGAAAGCTCCCCACGCCTGGCTTGCCCAAATCGAGCCGGAAATAATTCCTAAAGTCAAAAGAATGAAACCAAAAGTCACGGTGCGATAACTCAGTTTATCCAATACAGCCAAAGAGGGAAGGCGGAAAAAGAATCCCCCTATTCTCTTCGTCTTCACCTCCTTCTCCTGCAACAGATACATCAGGCCGAAATAGAAAGCCAGAGTAAAACTGGCATAGCTTGTAAAGCACAGCCCTCCATGGATACCCAGCCAAAAACTTCTAAGCGCAGGTGGCAACGGCCTTATCTGGCTGTCCATAAATGAAGCCCAGCCGAGCAAAAAGCTCACAAAAGGCAAAGCAAATACTCCAATGATTTTGAGCTTCACCCTGCCCTCAATAAAAAGGTATATCAATACAACCGTCCAGGCAAAAAATGACAGCGATTCATAGAGGTTGGAAATCGGCGGATGCCCGAACTCTGTAATCCTGATAAACAAGCTGAGGGTATGCAAGAGGAAACCAAATACGGAAAAGAAAAAGCCGAGCTTGCCGAGATTCTCTCGGCGTAGAATAAAAGACGAAACATAACCTAAAGTAGCGACAATGTAAAATAGGAATCCGAGAGCGAAAGATAGATTATACAGCTTCATTTTAAAATTAGGGCTTTGCCGGCGAGTTTGGCTAAAATTGCTTTCCTTTTCTTAAAGGACGGACAACTCGCTTTTAACTGTCGGCGAGCGTTCCTAAGGGATACTAAGGCTTTCGCATACCGCGGAATGATTGATTTATTTATATCTTCTTTGAGCTTCCTGCTCAAGTAAGGAACCTGCCCGCTAGTTGAGATGCCTACAATCAAATCTCCGTCTTGAATAACCGCAGGCACAATAAAGCTACTCTCGGCCGGGGAATCCACGACATTTACCAATACGTTCGCAGCCGCCGCATCCCGGCTGACTCTGGAATTGACCTGCTTATTATCTGTAGCGGCAATAACCAGAAAGACGCCCCTTAAGAACCTTTTTCCGTAATACGATTTTAACCAGGAAATTTTTCCTTTTTCTGATAAACGTCTTAATCCCGGGTTTACATTCGGGCTGATTACGCAAACCCGGGCTTCGCTCTTAAGTAAAGAACGCACTTTTCTTCCGGCTACCCTTCCTCCGCCGATAACGATGCACTTTTTGCCTTTTAAATCCAATAAAACAGGATAATAACCCATTGTTCCTATCTAACTTGAGAGCTTAAGAGGTTAATAGAGGTTAAATGCGGCTCCTGCATACTAATGAGCCGGAACACGCAGGTGTGATGGCTGATTCATTAGTAATTAATTAAAAACTTTTTTTAGGGAAGGCTTAAAATTTTATTCTTCTTTCTTATTA
>CAYMKG010000078.1:1609-5649 GCA_964391145.1 uncultured Planctomycetales bacterium | reverse complement strand
CCTTTTTCTTTGACATATTTTACAGCTTGCAGCTGACGCTCATTCAGCCCCATCTTAGCCAAAACATCATCTGTAAAAATATCCCTGGCTAATATCGTTTTGAACTCAAGATTCCTTATGGAAACGAATTCAGGCTCTGGAAGGCCATGCATTTTGCACTGGCGAACCATCTCAGTTGTGCCGGAGCCTACCTGCTGGATATAGTTTGCAAAATATAAGACATTGGCAATCGTCGGATTAGAAGGATGAGAAGAATGTGGTTTTTTTAGATCCTCCACTTTCAAATTGCCGGGAAGGGTTCCGGAATTCCATATCTCAACCCTGTCAAGAAATACCATAACCTGAACAGAAGAAGTGGTGTTATAGTCCCGATGCGCAACCGCATTAACAATGGCCTCGTGAATAGCAAATTCAGGAATTTCCCGAGGACGAGCTACCTGCACTGTAGAGGACTGCTGAATAACAGGATACTTGATAGCATCCAACACAAAAGCCACTGCCTTATCAACCTGCTCGAAAAGATTTTCCTCTTCGTAAATATGATAAGAAGTAAATGGCTTAACAACCTCTGTGCTGGGAAGCTGAACACATTTGATTTTGGCCTGGTCAAAGAATTTCCTCGGGCTCTTCCCGAATAAGAGTACTGCGGCATTTGTAAGCTTACCGTCCTTGATGAGCTTTAAATGCGTAAATACATCTTTTACTGAGGAATCTACACCAAGAGGAAAATTGCGTTTTGAACGGGCAACCTTCAGGAACCATTTAACCTTGGCCTTATCAATATCGGAAAACTTAGCGCCCTCACATATCCGCTGGTCAAACCCGGCTTTTCCGACTTCGCCTTTTTCTTTCAGAAAAGATATTAAACTTTCGTAAACGAGATCGGTTAACTCGCTTGCATCCTCAAATCTTTTATAACTATATCCGGCTTTGGGATTTCTGATCTCTTTTATGAGCTTTTGCACACCAGGATCCCGCCTCTTATCATTTGTGTTCTGGCCTTTGATGTAAATAAGAATCTCTTTATGCCTTGCCTTTGCTTGGCGAAATTCGGCCTCTGTGGGAGATAACGAATCCTTTCCAGAACCGCCGTATTTCTGGCCAAGAATACCTATATAGATGTCGCTTCTGCGCACCTCTTCTATGTAAGACTTCTGCGCTGATTTACCCTTGGCCGGAGCATCCTCAAATAAGAAAACATTGAAATATTCTGATAAAAGGGCGTCACTTTTTATAAAATTTTTAACTGCTCGTCGCTCTGGACCCAGTTCCTTCTGAACACCGCTTACAAATATTCTATATTTTCTCATTTAATCTTCCCTGTTTAATAAAATCAATGGAAGCTATAATTAATTCGTAGCTGGTATAAGCTTCGGCGGATAAGCACTGCCCGCCAAATTTAAAAGCCGGGATTTTGCCTTGTTGGTATTTTCATATACAGACTCTTACTTATCACTTTAACCGGAAATGATCCTTCTATGAAACGTTTATCTTTAGTCATATATACCTTAACTTTACCTTAAATTTCGCATCTGCAAAAAATAAAATATCTATAACCCATTATAAATCAATGAGTTATCTTTTATTTGTATCGGTTTTTACAAATAAATTCCAAGAATGCCAACTAATCACCAAGATTATTGCCCAATTATTGCCCTTTTATTGCCTAATTTGTCTATTTCACCTTTAGTATGTTTTTGGCTCTCTGGTATTTTAGTCAATTGTTAGCCATTTATTAGTCAATTTAGGCAATTGATAGGCAATTCCTTTGCCTGCTTTGCCAATCTTTTTAAAAAGATAGAAACGTCCCTTTTATTTCATTTCATATTATAACAGCCCTCTTTTTGTTGGCAAATCTTTTTCTTTTCCCCTTGATATCTCTCAAAATATATGCCTTATATGTTTATGAGGAGAATTAGAGATATGGAGATAAAGAAATAGTTAACTGAGATTTTTGGGCTGGTTTTTGAGTAACTTCGGCAGGATAAAGGCTTAAAGATAGAAAATCAAATTAACGCAGAAAATATCGCCCTAGCCTTTGACGCCTAAACGCATAAAAACACCCTGACTAGCTTCGCTAATCAGGGCTATTGATATCTCTCCTTCTGGATTTTGAGAGATTTATGTGGCTGCCCCGTCTGGACTCGAACCAGAATACCGAGATCCAGAGTCTCGTGTCCTACCAATTAGACGACAGGGCAAAATCTATTTCTTTATCCACTTGCTTAATCTCTGGCTAACCCTATGCCTGCCTAAATAAAATATCACATCAAATAAACCCGGACCAATGGTCTTGCCGGTTAATGCCACCCTGATGGGGTGAATCAGCTGGCGCGAATTTATATTCAATTCTTTTACTAAATCTCTGAATGTTTCCTCAACGCTGGCAACCGTAAATGATTCCAATCTCTCCAGCCTCTCTATAAACATACTGAATTCCTTTGATAAATCCTGACTTAAAAATTTCTCAACCAGGTTCTGCTCGACCATAATCTCATCCAAAAAGAAAAAATCAGCCCAATCCAGGAAATCGCTTAATGTATTAATCCTGCCCTGGTATAATTTTATCAGACTCTCTAACCATTGTCTATTAGAACAATAATTTCCTCCCTCGGGGAATTTCTCCTCAATCATAGGAGTAAGTAAATCAGTGAGTCTGTTTGTTGGGCTGTTCTTGATATAATAATTATTAATCCAATTAAGCTTATCCATATCGAAAACAGCGGCGGTTTTATTCGCATCCCTGATATCAAAAATTTTAGCGGCTCCCTGAATATCAATAATCTCGCGGTCCCCCCCGGGCGACCAACCAAGAAGCAGAAGATAATTTACCAGTGCCTGCGGTAAAAAACCGAGCTGGCGATATTCGCTAACAGCAGTTGCCCCGCTTCGTTTAGAAAGCCTGCCCCCGCCTTTGGCTAAAATTAAAGGAAGATGAGCGAATATCGGCATATCCAACCCCAGGGCTTGATATAGAAGCACTTGTTTAGGGGTATTGGAAATATGGTCATCTCCTCTGATTACGTGAGTAATTCCCATCGTGGCGTCATCCACCACGCAGGCGAAATTGTAAGCCGGCATACCGTCGGATTTAATCAAAACCTGGTCTTTAATCAGCTCCGCATCAAACTCAACCTCTCCATGAATCAAATCGTCTATCTTAATCTTCTGAGGCATAACTTTAAAGATAATAGCGTCTTGTGTCTTGTGTCTTGGGTCTTGCGTCTTCTCTTCGGCGCACGAGGCATAATATGCCTTGCCCTCGTCTATTAATTTCCGGGCGTATTCTCTATAAATATCCAGGCGCTGGCTTTGAAAATATATCTCATCCCAATGAAATCCCAACCAACTCAAGCTCTCCAATATCTCATCCAGATATTCCTTTTTTGAGCGCTGCCGGTCAGTATCCTCAATCCTCAAGATAAATTGACCGCTTTTTGCTTTTGCGTAAAGCCAGTTAAATAATGCGGTTCTTGCTCCGCCGATATGTAAATTCCCCGTTGGAGAAGGAGCGAATCTGACTCGTATCATTTTACCAATCTTATCCCTTCCTCTATCGCTTGCTTATTAATCTCAATCAGGCTCTTTTTTTCAGGAGCAACTTCTTTTATTGCTTCAAAAATAATTTGCCTGGATAAAATATTAGTTTTTGCGATATAAGCGCCCAGGGCAACCATATTTGCTACTCTCATATTGCCTAATTTGGAAGCGGCCTCAGTAAAAGGCAAAACGCAGATATCCTTTGATTTCGCATCTGGCCTCCTGTTGACTAAAGAGCCGTTTACCAACAACAGGCCTCTTGTCTTAATCTTCTGACTAAATTTCAATAGCGACGGCTCGTTCATAACAATTAAGGTATCTGCTTTGTCAATATAAGGAGAGGGAATTTCTTCGGATGAGATAATTACCATACAATGCGCGGCTCCCCCGCGCACCTCAGCGCCGTAACTGGGGAACCAGGTGACATTAAGACCCTTTCTCAAAGCTGATAAGGCGAGCACCTTGCCCAAAAGCATTATTCCCTGTCCGCCTGCCCCTGC
>CAYMKG010000078.1:0-1509 GCA_964391145.1 uncultured Planctomycetales bacterium | reverse complement strand
ATCCAGTCCATCGCCTGTTTCGGAGTTTTATGCCAGTATGTCGGACACGGAGAAAGTACCTCAACTAACGAAAAGCCCAAATTCTCAATCTGATTCAAAAATGCCTGCTTTATGGCTTTTTTTGCCCGAATTATTTCTCTGGGAGAAAACACCCCCACCCTCTCAATATACCTTACTGCTGGCAACTCTGCTAACAATTCGGAAATCCTCAATGGATGACCGGCAATCCGGGCATCCCGACCCCAGGGAGTGGTGGCAGTTTCCTGACCAACAAGCGTAGTGGGCGCCATTTGCCCGCCTGTCATTCCATAAACAGCGTTATTGATAAAAATGACCGTCAAGTTTTCTCCACGGTTTGCGGCGTGGATCGTCTCGCAGGTTCCGATTGCCGCCAAATCTCCGTCTCCCTGATAGGTAAAAACAATATTCTCCGGACGGACTCTCTTTATTCCCGTAGCCACAGCCAGCGCCCGTCCGTGGGCAGCCTCACAGCCGTCAAAATCCCAATAATCATAAGCAAGCACAGCGCAACCTACCGGCGCAATTGCAATAACCTTATCTCTAATATTCAATTCATCCACAATCTCGGCAACCAGCCGATGGACAATTCCGTGGCCGCAGCCCGGGCAATAATGAGTTGATATTCTTCTCAAAGAGTTCGGATAAGAAAATATCTTTCTCATTATTAGGTTACATAACGTTCCATAAGGTTTCTTAAGGTTGCATAAGGTTACAAAATACAAAAGTAACCTTATGCAACTTCATGTAGCATCAGGCAACCTTATGTAACTTATGGATAATCTCCTCCTCCGAAGGTATTCCTCCGCCTGCCCGGCCAAAAAATTTTACCGCTGCTCTTCCTCTAACCGCGAGCTCCACATCCTCCACCATCTGGCCAAGAGACATTTCAATTACCAAAAACGTTAACCGCTTACCGTTTGCCAGCAACCGTTTAAATATTTTATCTGGAAAGGGCCATAGGCTAACCGGCCGAATAAGTCCTATTTTCTTACCCTTTTTTCTCAACCGCCTTACCACGCTCTGGGCAATCCTTGCCACTGAGCCATAAGCAACCAGGATAATCCGGGCATCATCGAGAAATAAATCTTCCCAGCGCTGCTGAGTATTTTTCATTTCCTGATATTTTTTCTTTAAATGTATATTATGCTCCTCTAAGCTTCCTTCTCGCAAATACATTGACTTTATTACATTCGGTTTGCGGTTTTTGCAGCCGCTCAACGCCCACGGCTTTAGCTTATGACTTATGGCTAATGGCTTATGGTTGCCATTTACCACAAGGGGTTCCATCATCTGGCCAAGCATCCCGTCTCCTAAAATATAGACCGGGTTCCTGTATAAATCCGCAAGTTCAAAAGCAGGTTTCATTAAATCAAATGCCTCCTGCACCGATGATGGAGCAAGAACAATACAGTGGTAATCGCCGTGGCCTCCGCCTTTTGTTGCCTGGAAATAATCCGACTGGGAAGGAGCAATATTGCCCAAGCCAGG
>CAYMKG010000077.1:0-5654 GCA_964391145.1 uncultured Planctomycetales bacterium | reverse complement strand
CGGTAAAGCAGATAAAAGACAAACTGGAATCTCGCCAACACAAAAAATTAAGCAAGGTAGGCGTGGCAGTTGCCGGAAGAAATCTTATAACTTTTAAGAAGCAGGTTGTCAGAGAATTTGATTCTGCCCGGGAGATAGACTACCAAACAGTGAGAGATTTGGAATTGGAGGCGGTAGATAAGATAATCTCGGATTCGGGCCGGCATCTTGAGCAATTTTACTGTGTTGGCTACAGCCCGGTATATTATAAATTAGACGGAAACAGAATCTCAAATCTTATCGGGCATTTTGGAAAGAGTATTTCCGTAGAGGTAATCGCTACATTTCTGCCGCGCGTGGTTTTGGATAGCATTTTTGCCGTTTTAAAGAAATCACAATTGGAACTTACCAACATAACTCTGGAGCCGATTGCGGCAATCAACGCTATAATTCCCTTTGATATGCGTCACCTCAATATATTGCTTGTTGATATAGGAGCAGGCACCTCCGATTTAGCCTTAACCAGAGACGGCGTTGTTTTTGCCTATGGAATGGTGCCTGAGGCGGGTGACGAGATTACCGAGGCAATTTGCGAGAATTTTTTGGTAGATTTCGTTACTGCAGAAAGAATTAAGAGGTCTATTTTGGTTCAACCAGAGGTTGCATACGAGGACATCTGGGGGAAAAAACATGTAATTAAGGCAGAGAGAGTAAAACAGGCAATTTCCTCTCGAGTAAAAAGACTGGCCGATTCTATTGCTAGATTAGCCATAGATTTGAACGTAGGCACCCCTCAAGCAGTTGTAGGAGTGGGGGGCGGAAGCCTTACCTATAATCTGATTACCGAGCTGGCCGGTAGTTTGGGCATGTCAACCGATAAGGTCGGCATACGAAAACCTTCCGCTATAAAGGGAATTAAAGATAATACCAGTCAATTGGGCGGACCCGAGTCTGTTACTCCTTTGGGAATTGCGATGATGACCGCAGCTAGCTCGGGTTTAGGGTTTATTGATGTTGAAGTGAATAATAAGAAATTAAAGATGCTGGATTTTCATCAGAAGAAAGATGTGCTGGGTGCGCTCATTTTGGCCGGGATCGATAATAAAAAACTCCATCCCCGGCCGGGGATGGCTCTGACGGTAAAGATTAACGGGGAGCTTAAGATTTTAAAAGGAACAATGGGCCAGCCTGCCAGGTTAATGCTTAACGGCAGACCCGCGTCTCTATCCAGTAAAATAAAATCAGGTGATGTTATTAAATTCAGTGAGGCAAGAGATGGTGAAGATGCAGTCGCGCATATCTGTGATTTATTGGAGATAAAGCCGGTTGAGGTTGTCTTTAACGAGGAGCCATTAGAAATTATGCCCCCGATAGTAATGAACGGGGAAGAGGTTGACCTTGAGGCTTCAGTCATCGACCGGGCTGAAATCAAGACCCTTAAGTTGAAATTGAGGGATATTTTGGCCTTTAAGGGATTTGATTTAGATTCTCTCAACGAAAGGCAAATTCTGGTTAATATAAATAACCAGCCTCGAATCCTGACCCAGCGCAGTTTTACTTTGCACCTCAACGGCAACACTGCTAACCTTGACTGCGAAGTTAATGATAAGGATGTAATTGAATTTTATCCCGATACCCCTGTCTTCTATAAAATAAAAGACGTGGTAAACATTCCTCAAGGATATGAACAGATACGCATAAACTTTGATGGCCGGGATATAGATATTAAGATTGAGCCGGTGCAGATTTTTATGAACGGGCAGCAGGTTAAGTCAGAAGAATTTTTAATCGATGGCGCCGATATAAGAGTTTATTATATAAAAGAACGCAAGGTATTACTTTCGGAAATATTCCGGTATATAAATCTTGATCCCCGGAGCCTCAAAGGTAAAACAATGAAGATACTGGTAAATGATGAGCCGGCCGGATTTACCACCCCTTTGGCGGAAGGTTCGCGGGTAAAAATTCTTTTCGAAGATTTAAATAAGGAGGTATAACGGGATGAAGATTGTGAACTATATGGAAGATATAGTTAGAGACACACTGGAGAGTCTTCTTTCTGAACGGAAAGATATTTGTAAGTGCCAAAAATGCAAGCTTGATATGATAGCCTGGGCGCTTAACAGGCTTCCTCCCAAATACGTGGTCACGGATAAAGGCAGAATGTACACAAAACTCAAGGAGCAGGAAATTCAATTCCGTGCAGACGTGGTGCAGGAGCTTACCAGGGCAATAGCACACATAAGCAAAGACCCTCAGCACTGAGTTTCGGAAATGAAAAAAGACCTCGATGTATTTATTTCGGCGATGCATAAGCTAAAGGGGATCGATTTTAGTTGTTATCGTCAGAATTTTCTCCTGCGCCGGTTAAATTACCGGATAAACGCGACCAAAAGCAGCAGTCTGTTCGGTTATCTTAATCTTTTAAAAAAAGATAACGCAGAATTCAGCCGGTTCTTAGACACCCTGGCTATAAACGTTTCGGAATTTTTTCGCGACCCGGATGTTTTTGAATATTTTAGAGAGAATTGTCTCAAGGAGATTATAAGCCGGAAAGGTTCATTCAATAACCAGGTTATTCGGATTTGGTCTGCCGGCTGTGCGGAGGGGCAGGAGGCATATTCTCTGGCGGTTCTCTTTAAGGAGGAGCTCGGCGAAAAAAATAGTTTTTCTGTGAGAATCTGGGGGACAGACATTAATAATGACACCCTCGAAAAGGCTAAAAAAGCAGTATACGACTTAAAAAATTTAAAAAATACGGACAAATTTATGATTGAAAAATACTTCGTCCCTTTGCCTAATGGCCTGTTCCAGCTGAATGAGGAGATAAAGCAGATGGTTAGATTCTTCCAGCGCGACCTTATTAATGATCCCCCGTTGAAATATATGGATATAATTTTTTGCAGGAATGTGATGATATATCTAAGCCAGCAGCAGCAGGAGCTTCTTCTTTTTAAATTTCACAATTCGCTAACTTCAAAAGGGTACTTAGTGATTGGCAAAGTTGAAAGCATCTGGGGTAATGCGAAAGAGATGTTTACCCCCGTGGCTACTCACAAAAAGATATTTCAAAAAAAAAGGAAGAAGAGTTAGAAAGGAGGAAGACATGGCGAGGGTGTTAATCGTTGATGATGCATTGTTTATGCGCAAGATGCTCAGTGATATATTGAAAAAGGAGGGCATCGAGGTCTGCGGCGAGGCAGAGAACGGCAAGGATGCAGTTGAAAAATACCAGCAATTAAAACCTGATTTAGTCACGATGGATATCGTTATGCCGAAAATGGAAGAAATCGACGGAGTAGCAGCCGTGAAAGAAATCATGAAGATTGACCCTCAGGCAAAGATTGTCATGGTTTCGGCTATGGGGCAGCACTCTTTAGTCGTCGAGGCGATTCAGGCGGGAGCAAAGGACTTTATTACCAAGCCCTTTCAGCCCTCCAGAGTGATTGAGGCGATTAAAAGAGTTGTGGGTTAACAAGTTTAAGATTTGTTAAACTGAAATGAATATTCGTGGAGTAGATGAGAAGATGAATGAAGAAGAAGGAACAGTTGAGAAAAATTTTGTAGAAGTAAATATGTCTAATATGAAGATAGCCAGAGCGCCGGATCTCTTGATTACCCGGGGCCTCGGTTCGTGTTTGGGTATTACCTTATACGACCCGACAAAAAAAATCGGTGCGATAGCTCACCCGATGCTTCCGGATATCGACAAGGCGAAAAATAAATCTAACCCTGCCAGGTTCGTTAATTCGGTAATAAATAAGATGCTGGAAGAGTTAAAAAAAGAGGGCTGCCTTAAAAAGAATCTTGTGGCGAAATTATTCGGAGGCGCGCATATGTTCAGTTTCATTAGCCAGGATAGCATTCTTAATGTCGGAGAGAAAAATATCCAGATGGCAAAATCAGTACTCAAGGAGCACGGCATTAAGATTGCTGCCGAAGAGTTAAGAGGAAGTATCGGAAGAACTATAGTTTTAGATTTACAGACCGGCAAGGTCCGCGTTAAGACTATATCGGCGGGCGAAAAAGAGGTGTAATTTTATAATGGGCGATAAAATTCGCGTTTTAATAGTTGAGGACTCATTTCTGATGAGAAAGATTATTTCTGATATATTATCCAGCGATCCTAGATTTGAGGTTGTGGATAAAGCAAGGAACGGCAGGGAGGCCTTGGAGAAGATATTTACGCTTCGGCCCGATGTAGTTACGCTTGATGTTAATCTACCTATCTTAGATGGCCTGGCTGTGCTTCAGGAGATAATGAAAAAGCAACCTACACGTGTAATTATGCTCTCAGCCTATACTCAGCAGGGGGCAGCTGCCACGATTACAGCGCTGGAATTGGGAGCGGTAGATTTTATTTCTAAACCTTCTGGAGAAATATCATTAGATCTGCATAAGCTCAAAGAAGAGATAGTTTCCAAGGTGAAGATGGCGGCGGAGATTGATTGGGAGACATTTTTATCCATGTTAAAGCGCCCGGTCATTCCGAGGCTGAGAGTGGAGCCAAAGCCTTTCGAAATCAAAAAATTGGTAGTTATCGGAGCATCTACGGGTGGGCCAAGATCAATACTACAAATTATGCAGGTTGTCCCTTCAGATATCCCTGTTTCCTTTTTAATTGTTCAGCATATGCCTGAGGGTTTTACTTTGAGCTTTGCTGAGAGAATTTCCTGGGAATCAGGGATTAAGGCAAAGGAGGCAGAAGAGGGAGATGTGGTGTTGCGCGGCAAGGCATATGTTGCCCCAGCAGGGTCTCATATGGTTTTAAGGAGATTCTGGGATGAGGAAGGAAATAAATTACAGATAAAATTGAATCAAGAGCCCGCGGTAAATTTTGTCCGGCCTTCGGTAAGCGTAACTATGAGCTCAGCTGCAGAGGTTTTTGGCTCTAACGTGATTGGGGTGATATTAACCGGAATGGGCAAGGACGGCTTGGAGGGAGCAAGGAGAATAAAGGAAAGAGGGGGCTTTTTGATTGCTCAGGATAAATCGACTTCGGTGGTGTGGGGTATGCCGAAGGTTGTTATTGACGAAGGATTGGCCGATTGCGTTCTTCCTCTTTCCGATATTCCAGCGGAAATAATAAAAAATATAGGAAGGTAGGCCTTATGGATAAGAAACTATCTTTGACTCAGCTGGATGTGTTAAAAGAGCTGGGTACTATTGGAGCCGGTCGGGCAGCTACGGCTCTGGCAGATTTAATTGGCACAAGGGTAGAAATTTCAGTTCCTCAGACCAGCCTCATTCCTTTGGAGAATATCTCTGGTTTATTCGGAGGCAGCGAGAGGGTATTTTTTGTCTTAGATATGGGAATGAGCGGGGATGTCAACGGGAGGATATTCTTATTATTTACACCTGAAGATGCAAGGGTTTTATCTAGTGGACTTTTAGGAAAGACTGCTGATGAAATAGATTTTAACGACGACATGTTTCAGTCATCTTTAAAGGAATCTGCCAATATCCTTTGTGGCTCTTTCATATCTGCCCTTGCCGAGATGACCAATAAGAATATACTTTCTTCCGTGCCGTCGTTGGCCAGGGATATGGTGGGAGCAATTTTAGATTTTATCTTTATTCAGATTGCCCAATATTCAGAAGAGGCCTTATATATCAAAACGGAATTAAAGGTAAAGGGCTTAGAATCCGGCGGATTCTTTTTATTCTTTCCCAGC
>CAYMKG010000076.1:0-5730 GCA_964391145.1 uncultured Planctomycetales bacterium | reverse complement strand
CAATCTTTCTTGAGCATACCTTGCCTCTTCAACATCCATTGAAGCTACTTTGGAATAAATGTCCAAGGCGCCGGGCCAATTTTCCTGATTTTCATAAATCTGTGCGCTGCTTAGATACGCCTTAATAACTAACCGAGAATCTCCGGGATACAAATAAGGAATTTTAAGATACTCCTCAACCGCCTGACCGTAATTCCCTTTCTTTTCGTATACGCGGGCAATTTTAAATTGTAATTTCGGTGCTTCCTTCATTGAAGCCAGCGACAAAGCCTGCCGATAAAGACGAATTACCTCATCAAACTCGCCTCTCTTTTCATAAATGCGGGATATCTTTGGATAAATTAATCCGGCTAACTCAGGAGAATTATCCATTGCCTGCCGGTAAGCAGCTTCGGCTTCATTCAGTTTGGCCTGCTCAATCAAAATATCGGCAATAGCGATATTTGCCTGAGATTTGATGTTCTTTGAGCCAAGCTCGATTGCTTTTTTAAAATTCTCTATTGCCGAATCTAACCTGCCTTCTTCCTGGTCAAGAAGACCGAGGGCATAATAGCCGTCAGCCAACAAGCCACTCTCAGGAAAATCCCTTACCAGGCTGGAAAAATATCGGCGGGAAAAAATCAAATTGCCCTTGCGGAAATAATACCCTCCCAGCCACCAGGTTACCTCCGGGCTTAAGGCAGAATCGGGATATTTAGCCCGCAGTTGTTTAAATCTTTTAGTCGCCTCTCTTTCGTTTCCTATCTGATAAAAGCAATCGGCGATTTCGTATTCCGCCTTTTGAATTATCTTTATATCGCTGGCTTTGCGAATGACCTGCCTAAAACAATCCAATGCTTCCGAAAACTTGCCCAGGTTATATAAACTTGTTGACAGAAGATACAATGCCTCGGCCTCCAGTTCAGTATCTTTTAAATCGGGCATAAATTTGGCTAAAGTCTCCCGGCTTCTCTGATACTCTTGCTTCTGGAAGAAGGTAAGCGCTAAGCTATAAATAGCTTCCGGCCTTAGCTTTGATTTTGGAAAATTGAGTAACAATGTCTTGAAAGCAAGAACCGCTTCGTCGTATCGAGATAACCTAAGGCAAGCAAGCCCTAATTGATATTGAACGTAGTCAGCATAGAAACTATCCAAATAATCCTTCAGGATTTGGTCATAAACATCAATTGCTTTCTGGTATTCTCCGGCATCCTGATAGGTATCTCCGACCTGGCACAATGCCGCTACTTTGATGATTTCGTCCGACGCAAAAGAGGCTGTTCTTTGAAATTCATCTATTGCCTGCCGGAATTGTCCGTCTTTCAAGTATGCCCAGGCCAGGCCGTAATGCAATTTATCCAATAACTGCGCAGGCAGATTTGAAGCTATGTTTTGAGCTTCCTGATAAACGGCGATAGCTTCAGGGTACTGGCCTAAATTGTAAAGCGCATCAGCCTTCCCAAGATAAGCCTGAGTCTTTGTTCTTGGCTCGGTTGATATCTCCTGTAATTCCGTCCAGGCTTCCAGGGCCCTCTGAAAATTTTGAATCTCGGAAAACAGATTAGCCCTGGCTAAAAGCAGACCCTCCTGCCCTTCCTCTGTTAAATCGCGGAGATTTACGCTATCCAGCAGCTTTTGAGCCTCCTCATAATTTTTCATCCTAAGACGGCACCAGGCAAGCCCCAATTGCGAAAGAGCTGTTATTTTTCCGTTGGAACTTTTGTTTATCGCTGTCTGATATTGCTTAATTGCTTCGTTATAATCGTCGAGGTAATAGTTGGATTCGGCAAGCAAAAAATGAATGTGGCTAAGGTAGGTTGTGTCTTCGGGGTAATTTTTTCGATAAGCCTGGATTTCCTTTCTCAGCTTCTCATAGTCTTTTAAGTTATACAGGCATTCCAGAATTTTAAAATTTGCGTCTTGAGCAATGGGGTCGCTGGGAAAACTATCGATTACCTTCCTAAAGAATTCGGCCGCCCTGTCAAACTCTCCTAACTCAAACAGACACCATCCCTTGGAATAAAGAGCGTGGACAAGAAATTCAGAATTGGGGAATTCTTCTATAACCCTTTGGTAAAACGAAATGGCCCTTCGGTAGTCTTTGCCGTTAAAGTGCACCTCCCCTATCCAATAGAGAACCGTATCCTCTAAATTTTTGGCCGCCGGGTCGGAAGATAGTTTTTCTAAAAGGGTAAGCGCGGGGATGAATTTTTTCTGCTGAAAATAGCATTGAGCAATGTAAAGATTTGCCTCAGGCACCTTCTGGCTTTCTGGATAGTTTCTTAAGAAGCGCTTGAAGAGATTTAAAGCGACGTCATAAAAGCCGTCATCATAGGCTTTCTTTGCCACATAGAGGGCTTCCTGTTCTCTGTTCTCAAGCTGGGCATATAAAACCGGAGAGAAAAAGAATAATATTGTAAGGATGAGGATAAATTTTTTCATTCTAATTTAGCCTATTTAAGAACTACTCTCTGAACACCGCTAAACCGCAAAAATTCCGCTAAAACGCAAAAATTCTTTGCGCTTTTGCGGTAATTTAGCGTCTTTGCGGTGTCAAGAATGGGTTGAAATTGATGTTTTTCTAGTTGTTAAATTACCTTATTTTAATTACAAATTATATTAGCATTATTGCCTGATTATTTCAATACCTTCTTCAAAAACTGAGAGGTGTAGGAATCTTTTGCCTTGATTATCTCTTCGGGATTTCCCTGCGCCACAACCCTTCCGCCCTCCTGACCGCCCTCGGGGCCCAAATCAATAATATAGTCGGCGCATTTAATCACTTCCAGGTTATGCTCGATAACGATTACGGTGTTACCTTTATCAACCAGCCGCTGCAACACCAGTAACAATTTCTCTACGTCGGCAAAATGCAGCCCGGTAGTGGGTTCATCCAGAATATACAAGGTTTTGCCGGTTGACCGTTTGCTTAACTCAGCGGATAACTTTACTCGCTGCGCCTCGCCCCCGGAGAGTGTAGTTGCCGACTGGCCTAATTGAATATAGCCTAAACCCACCTCCTGAAGACAATTTAGTATATTTTTTATTTTGGGTATGTCGTAAAATAAGTTAATGGCTTCCTCAACGGTCATCTCCAGAACGTCGGCGATGGATTTGCCTTTGTATTTAGTTTCCAAAGTCTGCTCATTAAAACGCCGGCCTTTGCATACATCGCAGGGAATGTAAACATCGGGCAAAAAATGCATCTCGATTCTTTTAATCCCGTCGCCCTGGCAGGCCTCGCACCGCCCGCCTTTGACATTAAAGGAGAATCTGCCCGGTTTATACCCGCGCATACGCGCTAGGGGTAGTTGGCTAAAAATTTGGCGGATATGAGTAAATACTCCGGTATAGGTTGCGGGATTGGAGCGGGGAGTCCGGCCGATGGGAGACTGGTCAACTACGATAACCTTATCAATAAATTCGGCGCCGAGAATTCTTTTATGCGCTCCCGGCTTCTGGCGGCTTTTATATAATTTTTGAGCCAGACCCCGATAGAGTATCTCATCGACCAGCGTGGATTTGCCCGAGCCGGATACGCCGGTGACGCAGATAAACAGCCCTAACGGAAACCGCACGTCAATCCCTTTTAAATTATGCTCCCGCGCTCCCTCAACCTCCAAAAAATTTCTGCCCTCGGAAGACCTCCTTTTGGAAGGCGGCTGTATCTTCAGTTCCCCTCGCAGATATCTGGCAGTTAACGAATCTGGGCATTCAAGGAGGCTATTGAGGTTTCCGGAAAATACTACTCTGCCGCCGTGCCTGCCCGCACCCGGGCCTAAGTCAACGATATAATCGGCGCTCCTTATGGTTGACTCATCATGTTCAACCACAATCAGAGTATTGCCTAAGTCTCTGAGCGCCTTTAATGTGTTTAACAGCCGCCGGTTATCCCGCTGGTGCAATCCAATGCTCGGCTCATCCAACGCATAGAGCACGCCGACTAATCCTGAGCCGACCTGGGTAGCTAACCTTATCCTCTGCGCCTCGCCGCCCGAAAGGGTTGAACTTCTCCTGTCCAGGGTAAGATAATCCAGGCCAACGTTTATACAAAAATTCAGCCTCTGAATAATTTCTTTTAAAATCTGGCCGGCTATGAGCTTCTGCCGGGGCGATAATTGTAAATTCTCGAAAAAGGCTTTGGCTTCTTTAACAGTCATTTGAGTAACCTGGTATATATTTTTTTCGCGTATCGTAACCATCCGCGCTTCCTTTCTCAATCTTGCTCCGCCGCAGTCCGGGCAGGGAAGGGCTGACATAAATCTGGTTATTTCTTCCTTTAGATAGTCGCTGTCGGTCTGATGAAATAGCCTCTCCAGATGCGGAATAACTCCTTCGAAAGGCTTATTCCACACATAAACATCCGGCGCGCCGTAAAGTATAGACTTCTTCTGGCTGGATTTTAATTTCCCAAACGGCATATCTAAATCAATATCTGTCTGGTAGGCAAATTCCCGCAACAGGCTGCGGTAATAAAGTATGTAGCCCCGGCCTCCTCTTTTCCACGGTTCGATTGCTCCTTCGTTTAACGATTTATCTTTATCCGGAACTATCAGGTCAGGGTCAAATTCTAATTTGGTTCCCAATCCGTTGCAGGTAGGGCATGCGCCGAACGGAGAATTAAAAGAAAAGATTCGCGGCTCCACTTCGCTGTAGCTAATGCCGCAGTTTGTGCAGGCGTATTGCTCGCTGAAGATTAACTCCTCTTGCGTCTTGCGTTGTGTGTCCTGCGTCTTAGACCCATAACCCATGACCCTTGACCCATGACATGAAATTATGACTATCCCCTTACCTACCTTAAGCGCAGTCTCAACAGAATCGGCTAAGCGATTTTTAGCCTCCGGCTTTATTGTCAACCTATCCACCACCACTTCAATATCGTGAATCTTGTATCTGTCCAATTTAACTTCTTCTTTTGTCTGGTATATCTTACCGTCGGCGCGAAACCGAACAAAGCCCGCCTTCTGAATCTGCTTGGGAATGTCGCGGTATTCACCTTTTCTGCCGCGGACTATCGGCGCCAGAATCATAATAGAGGTATCTTGAGGAAGCTTCATCAACCTATCTACTATCTCCTGGGAAGTTGAGCGGCCAATCGGCCGGCCGCACTGGTAGCAATGCACTATTCCTATTCGTGCAAAAAGAAGCCGAAGGTAATCGTATATCTCTGTCTGGGTTCCTACTGTTGAGCGGGGATTCCCGCCGGCGGTCCTCTGCTCAATAGATATAACCGGGGATAAACCCTGGATATACTCTACGTCCGGCTTCTGGAGCTGTTCCAGGAACTGGCGGGCATAGCTGGATAGGCTCTCCATGTAGCGGCGCTGGCCCTCGGCATAAATTGTATCAAAGGCAAGGCTTGACTTGCCCGAGCCGGAGAGACCCGTAATTACGATAAGTTTATTGCGCGGCAGTTCTAAATTAATATTTTTGAGATTGTGTTCGCGCGCTCCGCGAATAATGATTTTGTCCTCCTGCATAGCTAACAATTATAACAACAAAAATGGCCTCTGTAAACATCGCATCTTTGTCAGGATAAACACAAGTAAGCCTACAGAGGCCACCTTTAATGAGCCCACAACTTACGGAAGCTCTGAAAGAGCGACGTAAGTTATCTGTCCGAACTTACCTTCTTTTTTTCTTTCTCTTCTTGCCGCCTCTTTTCATCTTGGCGCAAGAGACGTCGCCCTGCTTGTCGACAAAATAAAGGTAACCCTCTTTTCTCTTAATGCCACATTTGGCTACCTTTTT
>CAYMKG010000075.1:0-5760 GCA_964391145.1 uncultured Planctomycetales bacterium | reverse complement strand
TTTACCCCGCATTTGCGCGGGCAGAGTGAACAGGATTCAAGAAGACTAACTGCTGTCTTTATTCTTTTCTCAAGCCGCCCATCGGCATAGAGTTGCATATAAGAGGGCTGCATTGTATTTTAAAGTATTGTAAAGTATAAACCACAGATAATCACAGATGAAAAGATACAGATGATCGCAGATATCTGTGATCATCTTGTGAAATAACATCTAAGTTAACTTGTAATCTGTGGTCATCTGTGCTATGAGCGAAGCGAATTTTCTTGAATCTGGCGAGAATATACGCTCCTTATGTAATTAAATATTTGAATATATTCCGGGGTTCTGTAATCAGGGTACGTCCATTCCCATGGCTGAAAGCTTTTATTTTGATAATAGAGAGTTACTTCGGCGTAAATTCCTTTAGAGAGGTGAACGCGGTGCCTGTAATCTTTGGTGGTGGCGAGGATGACCTTGCCCAGACTCAGGATGCCGGGGTCTATATTGATCCGACGCTTACCCGAAACAGCCAGATTCCTTTCAATCTTATTGGTGATAATTTTAATCCTCGCTAATTTTTCAGACCGGATAAGTTCCCCGAAGCTTAGAAATTTGCGTTTAAGGTCAGTTCCGAATTCCTGTTCATAATATCTGGTATGAACAAACGGCAGACTCCGGCTTTCGAAATCCAGCCGGCCGAATCTTTTTATTAATAAATATCTAGCCTTAAGATAAGAATCCTCTTTAGAGTAGATGAAGCCGATGAACAGTTTTACCTTCTTAAATTTTTTCGCCCTGCTTGATGACCTAAGTCCACAGATGCTGTTGAACATATTGCGACAATTTAGCTTTTCCCGAGCGGTTTATTTCGTTGAAGTAAATAGCGATATTGTATTCATTGTCGTTGTGAGCGCTTTTTTCGACTCTTACAACCGCTCCTTTACAGCGCACGCTGCAGTAGTCATTTTTTCCGGGATTATTTAGCGGCAGGAGCAAGATTATGGAAATTTTTGAAAACAGCGGTATATGCTTATTGACCGTGCAATAGGCCCCGACGCAGCTTATATCGCGAGTGTGCCCCATGGTGTCGTAATTGTCGTATTTAATCTTCAGGGAGATTTCTCGCTTAATGCGCGGATATCGTCTTCTTTCTGCTCTGCCTTGATAATTATTCATCTGAAAAATTAAATTTACCCCGTTAGAAAGCTCTACCTTTAAGGAGCCTCCTTTCTAACGGGGTTTATGAGGGCTCTTCGGGGGCCTTACTAATCTTGTAGCACTTTTTGCTGCAAAAGTACTTGCCGTTTCGATAATAGCGCTTGAGTTTTTTGATAGGTTTTCCACAGGCAGGACAATTAGTTTGTTTTTCTGCTTCCTTGGCTACCATTTACCTCTCCAGTTCCACAAATTCCGTTGTTTTCATGTTAATATAATCAGAAAGATAATTCTTTTCCTGGGGATCAACTTTGATGAATTCTATTCCCATTTGATACCGGCCTGAAGACGGCAGAGACCTCGACCACACCACTCTACCTACAGCTTTAATTACCTTTGATAAGATGTTTAATTCGAGTTTTAGGTTAAGCCCTGAAGGGAAAAATCTGTCCGCATTAAGCCTCATTCCCGATATACTGACATCTTCTGTCGATGCAGACGCAAAAAAACCTCCCTTTTTCATTTGATACCATATAGGAAATTTGGCGTTCACGCGTCTGAAGCGTCTCCTTTCTTTCGCTGTATTTATTGGGTTATCCTTCACGAATTTAATGCTAACATAGATTTATTGCCTTGTCAAGAATTTGTGATATACTAAAAAAGGATATGTACTGTGAATATTACGGGTTAAGAGAGAGACCGTTTAACATAACCAGTGACCCGGCCTTCTTCTTTTTAAGTTCCTCCCACCGCGAAGCGCTTTCCCACCTTGTTTACGGGATCAACGAAAGAAAAGGAGTTATCGTCATCAGCGGCGAAATCGGCACGGGAAAAACAACCCTCTGTCGCGTTTTTCTTAACCAAACCAGGCAGAAGAATGTGAAAACAGCTTTCATAATTAATCCTAATTTTTCAACAAAGGAATTATTAGAGGCAATCGTTGCCGATTTTGGCATTTCAACTACTAAAAAAACAAAACTATTTTTAGTAGAGCAATTGAATCGTTTTCTTTTGGAAGAAGCTGCCCGCGGCAGCAATGCGGTGCTGATTGTTGACGAAGCGCAAAATTTAAAGCCAAATCAACTGGAGGAAATCCGTCTTCTTTCCAATTTAGAGACAGACAAAGATAAGCTTTTGCAAATCGTTCTCGTCGGGCAGCCTGAGTTGAGGTTCAAATTGAACCTGGAATCTCTTGCTCAGCTTCAGCAAAGAGTGGCTGTGCGTTATCATATTAGACCTCTTGGAAAAGGCGAGATCAAAGAATATATAGACCACCGTTTAAAAATTGCCGGCTCAAGCCTTGACAGAATTCAATTTACGGATGAGGCTCAAGCAATTATATATAATTACTCACAAGGCGTGCCCCGTTTAGTAAATATCATATGCGACCGCTGCCTGCTGGCGGGTTTCGCCGCACAGGTTAATACAATCGACGGAGAAATTACCCGGAAATGCATCGAGGAATTAAATGAGCATTATTTATGATGCCCTTAAAAGATTAGAGGACAAATCTAAAAAGCACGCTGGGTTAGAAGCTGATAGACCTGAGGGGGGCAAATCCAAACTTAGCAAAGTAGTTTTTGCCGTTCTCTTTTTGATTGCGCTGAGCTCGGTAAGCTTATTGGTAATTAAGATTTATAAAATGCCTGCCCGGCATACTCCGTTGGCTTCCGAAACGTTAAGGATTCCGAATGAAAAAATCTCCTCTCCAAGGAAAGAGGCTTCGGGTTTATCTTTGAACGGCATATTTTTTAGCGACGGAGAATATCTGGCTTTAATCAACGACCGGATGGTTAAGGTTGGCGATTACATCGGGAAGGCTCAGGTAGTCAAAATTGAGCCGGACGGCGTGGAGGTCAAATTTAAAGATTCGACCTTGAGGCTAAGCTATCCTTAATTATGTTCAGAGGTACATTCTGTTTAATTACAGTCTTACCTATGTCCCTGATTAATACGAGTCGGTTAATCTCGCCTATAAATTTCTTATCCCGGTAGTAAGCTTCGATAATTTTTTTCAAGGACAGGCCTTTTATAAAAACTGGCAATCCGGCTGATTTGATCAAGTTTTCTATCCTGGAACGCACATTTTCGCTTGTAAGCCCCAATTCCTTGCTGATCTGACCGGCCAAAACCATTCCTAATGCTATTCCCTCGCCGTGATTATATTTTTGGTAATTACCCGCCGCTTCTATAGCGTGACCCAGAGTATGACCGAAATTTAAAATAGTCCGAAGGCCTTTCTCTTCTGTTTCGTCTCTCTGGATAATGCCGGATTTAATCTGCGCGCAGCGATTTACGACATGCTCCAAGGCTCGCTTTTGCAAGTTGATAATCTTTGGGTAATTTTTTTCCAAATAGAAAAACAGTTTTTTGTCTTTTATTATCGCATACTTTATTACCTCGGCCAGGCCGGCGCGGACCTGCCGCAAGCTTAAGGATTTTAAGAAAGACAGCTCGCTCATAACCAGCCTCGGCTGATAAAAAGCTCCCACAAGATTTTTGCCGAATTTCAAATCCACCCCTGTCTTGCCGCCGATGCTGGAGTCCACGCAAGCAAGTAAAGTCGTTGGGATTTGGATGTAAGGAATACCTCTTTTATAAATAGCGGATATAAAGCCGCTTAAGTCTCCGATTACGCCGCCACCGAAGGCTATAATAAAAACCTTTCTTTTTTGATCAAATCTTGCCAACTCCTGGATTACCCCAAGGCAGCTTGTTAGAGACTTGCTTTTCTCAGAATCCGCTACGGTTTTAAAAATGTAATTTATCCCGCTTTGTTTAAGCGGCTCAAGCAAACTTTTAGCGTACCTCAGTTTTATTCGATTATTAGTAACAATAAAAGCATCTGTTCCTAAATTAAGCCTCCTGATTTCTCTGCCCAGATTTTTGATTACGCCAAATCCGGTTTTTATTTGATAACTGCGCTTTCCTAATTTCAGCTCGATAATCTTCATACGCCTAAAATATTTAAAATCAAGGCAACCAGCGGCCAGACAAACGCCTGAAAAAAGCCCAACATAAAAAGCAGCATAATGATAAAAAAACCGTATGGTTCTATTTTTGCGTAGCTTAAAGCTATGTCTTCCGGAAGCAAGCCCATCAAAACCCTTGAGCCGTCCAGAGGAGGTATCGGTATGAGATTAAAAACTCCCAAGATGATATTGATAAAGATAAACATACTGAAAGTATCAACCAGGGCAGAGGATGCCGGAAAGACTGACCATATTATCCTGACGGCAATTGCCAGCAGAATATTTGCTACCGGTCCGCTTAAGCCGATCCAGATCATATCTTTTCTGGGATTTTTTAAGGCAAGATAGTTAATAGGAACGGGTTTAGCCGCGCCGAAAATAAACCGCCCGCCGCTGGCAATAAAAATAAGTATGGGAAGCAGAATCGTTCCAAAAGGGTCTATGTGAGCTAGAGGATTAAGGGTCAGGCGGCCCATTGACTTTGCCGTATAGTCTCCCAGTTTATAAGCAACCCAGCCGTGAGCAAATTCATGGACAGTCATTGCTATTAGCAAGAGAATAAAAAATCGCGCAAAGGATATAATAAGGCTTAGCGGTTCCATTAAATATAATATAGCAGGGTTAGGCCTTTGCCTTTGGGGGTTCTTCCGCAACAGGGGCAGTTTCTGTTGCACCTGCCGCAGGAGCAGCTGTGGCTGGAGCTGCCTTTTCCTTCTTAATTTTGATTCTCGCGGTCTTTATTTTGGGGAGGCCGAAAATGCTCTTTCCTTCTTCCCATTCGCCTTTTTCCATCAATATTTTTAGTCTTTCTGCGCGTTTAAGCACAGAACGCATCTTTTTATTCTTTTCAGAAGTGTTTAATGATGAGTGTATCGACATTATAACCTCCTAATGAAACAATCGTGATAGGTCTTCTTAAGCTGGTTTAGAGATATTTTAGCTTCCTGTCTTTCGAAAAAATTACCCACACACACTGTAACAAACTCACCTCTAGGTATTATTAAGGTTTCTAGCCCCTTCTTTTTTAACCTCTCCGCTTCTTTTTGCGCATAAGTTTTCGTCCTAAACGTCGCCACCTGAATGGTATACCCGGCTTTGACTTCGGATTTATCGTCCTTTACCCCGTTAAAAACTATTTTATTATCGGCTTTTTGCTTGATGTTTCTAACGGGATTTACTTGCAAGATTTTTTCTTTCAAAGACTGCTGAGCATAAACATTTTTTTCTTCGCGGTTCTCCAATTGTACTTTGATTAATCTCTTTCCCTTTTCCACGCCCAGGGAAAAAGAAATCAGGGAGACAATGATAAGCCCTATGGCAATCAGTATTGCCTTCTCGTGTATTTTGACGACACTGAAAAAACTCGGCCGAAAATTGTCTCTTCTAAATATCTTTCGTCTCTCCTGCTCTGTTTTAAATAATTCTAATTGCTTCTGCATCAAAATACTTAGGTAATTTAACAACTAGGAAAGCATCAATTTCAACCCATTCTTGAGGCCGCAAAGACGCTAAATTACCGCAAAAGCGCAAAGAATTTTTGCGTTTTAGCGGAATTTTTGCGGTTTAGCGGTGTTCAGAGAGTAGTTCTTAAACTAACTTAAATACTATTATATCTTTAAAGTTTATAATTTTTCAAGTATTTTTTTATTCTTTT
>CAYMKG010000074.1:0-5819 GCA_964391145.1 uncultured Planctomycetales bacterium | reverse complement strand
TTGACAATTAGGTTCACCTACTGATAAAGGCAAACTGGCGGAAACGCCGGGGCGCAAAGCTACCGACCCTTGATATGAAGAATGGCAGGGGTAGCGGGGCTGCCAAAGAGGTAAAAGATGCAGTTCCCTAAGGTTTGCCTTAGGGTTTTTTGTTGAGCGCCCCGGCAGAAGTTTGCCGGGGTTTTTTATTGAAAAATAAAATCATGAAAAGAGCAATCCAGAACTCAATTAAGGAGCCTATGCAGCGCGTGGTCGCGTTTCTAAAACGCGATGAGGTTGATTTTCTGGATAAGCTGGGCAAGGACGCTTTGTTTTCAACGGGTCTTAAACTATCGCGCACAAAATTGATTGCCTGGCTAATTGATTTTGCCCAAAAGCTCAACATTAATGGCAAGGGCATTAAATCCGAGAACGATTTAGAAAAACGAATTATTAATATATTAAAAACTTAAATCGACAGAAGAAAATTCAACGCTCCCCGCCAGCCACGGATGGAAATACAGGAGGAGGAAGATGAAAAAAATACCATTTTTCGTGTTTGTATTATTATTAATAACTCCTGCCCTGTTATCTGTTAATCCGGTATTTGCCGAGGGGGACAGCTGCACAATTGTCGTCTCCTGTACAGTTCCAGCCATCCCGGGGGTAAATGCGCCGGCCCTGCTTGAAGAAGAAACCCTAAAACCAGCTCCGGTGGAATCTGCAGAGATAAAAGAAGAACCTCAAAGACAGCGCCCTGAACCATCTTTTGCTACTATTGCGGACGAGGAAGTAGAAGAGGTTGAATTACCGGAGGGCGAAACTTCTTTGATGCTGGTTAGGACTATCTATCCACGTTAGTCGGCTACTGTTTCTGGCAGGGAATATTATAATTATAGGACATGCCTTCAAAAACTGTCACTTCCTTCCTTACCGAAACTAGAGGCAAATATTCGGTCGGCAGAGTATTTAAATTCACACTTAAAACATGACCCCCCGCAGCAATATCAGCAAATCGATACCTGCCATCATCATCTGTAGTTACGCTTGAGCCGTCTTCTAAAATCAAGGTTACCCCCTTAATTCCTTTATCGCTTCTGGTGTATCGCGCGTTTCCGTCAACATCCTCAAAAACTACTCCGTAAATTTCCGAACGGGCAGTAATCCCGAAGTCAAGCCTGACTGTTTGATTATGAGTAATCATTGCCACTTGAGTCGCTGGAACGGTCAAGACATATCCCGACGGCAGGCTTTGAGCGTCTAAGCTAACGTACGCTTTATGCGCTCTTACAGGAGGAAACTTATAGTAACCGTTACTGTCAGTAATGGCTGTTTTCTTTTTACCGAGCAATAATTTTATGCCCTCAACCGGAGATTCTTCTTTTTGAAGTAACCCGTCAGAATTTAGGTCCTTAAAAACGTATCCTTCTATGGAGCCAACCGATTCCCAGCGAATACCGGTATCCCAAGTATAACGCAGGCCGGCGTTCAGGTCTAACTCTACGCGCTTGGTCACGTCAGGATTCTCCGCCCAGACATTGCGAACTCGAAGCGAGGCGTATAATTCCTTTTCAGAGGTGGGCCGGTAGGTCAACTCACTGTATCCTTCTATATAGTCCTCCCCGGATAAAAAGCTTAAAGTTGAATCGGCGTTCTCTTCGTCATGGTAATAAAATCGGAGGTTGCCGTAAAAAGGAGTATCGTAAATCTGAGAGTTCCAGCTTATCCCGGTCTCGAATGAACGGGGAGTAAAACGAGAAGCGTTGTACCTTTCTTGAAGCCAATTAAAATCCTGGTTTATGTAATAATAAAAATTTCCGATTATATTGGAGCTTGCCCCCAACAGGATCTTATCGTTTATATAATCAAGCGTGGGTGAAGTAAAGTTCTTGCTTTCCTGATGCCGGTAGTTTATATAGGTATTGATCCTCCTGGCCCATTCCCAGGTCCTGGATAGCCTTAAGCCGAAATCCTGATAGCGATACTCGGAAAGCCTGCCCAATTCATTGTATATTTTATAGTCCAGACTTAAAGATGTTAACCGGTCAAGGCGATATCCCAGAGCCCATTCGAAATCGGTATTCCAGCGGTCTGGGTTATCTTGACTCGGATAGAGCCTGTCCCGAAATATATCCAAGCGACTGGAAATGTCCAAATTTTGGCTCGGCGCATAACTTAAGGTAAACAATCCTCCTAATTCTCCTGCCTGCCAACCAGTTCCATACATTGATGTATACTCTTTGTCTATATTTCTTAATTCTCCGGTTAATCTTAATCTGGGCGTTTTAAAGGCGGCGTTGAATAATTGGGCAAAGTTTTCGGAATCATAAGCAACCTCATAGCCTAAATCCCATCTATCCAAATTCCAATCTGCCTGTAAAACATAACTATAGGGATTTAAATAATCCTCTCTGTCCCTGCCCCAGCCTTTAAGAATCGAAAAACCGTAAGTTCGATTATCTGTGGGTGAATAATCAAGGTCAAGGCCGGCGTAAAAAGAATGTTTGCTTTCCGCCAATCCCGGAGAAAGGGGGCCGTATCTGCTGTAGCTCTCACGCCCCCAGAAGATTGTATAATCAACCTTTTTTTCAAATGCAGGCGAATTCAACATTACACCCCGTAATTGCCTACCTGAATAAGCAAGGTTATAGATATCCGGGGAGTAATCAAAAACTCGCAACTCGAAGTCTTTAAATGGTCCAAATCTCCCTTCGGCCAGACCTAAGGTAAAATAGGTAAGGTCGGTGCTGTCTTTTAAGGCCTGCACGGTTAAGAAAGAATCGAGATTGCCGTATGGGGTTGGTCCGGTTAGACCCAGATAATGCCTGTAAGAATAAGAAGTTCTGTCCAGAGAATGCACCCTTCTTCCCATCTCATAATAAGACCAGTCCATTGAATAGCGCAACTTAAATGTGCGCGCTCTTTCTTCTTCCCGGCGCAGCATCTCTTCATAAGTGGGGCCGGGCGGCCTTTTTGGCACGGTAAGAAATTCCAGTGTCCAGCGGCCTTGATTATCCCAGATATGTAAGTAGGTATGCCCGAATTCCTTGCCGACAACCGAAATTTCATTCTGGCTTATCCTTTCAATAGCCAAAACCTCCGGCTGTGTTGATAAAAACCGCCTGATATTTTCCCCTCTTATGGCTATTGACCTTGCTTGTTCAATCTCAATGGGGAATCTGAGCATTTCTATATTTTCATCTAACAATAAAACCTTAGGAATTACTACTTCTTCCCCTTTTAATCCCGGAACTTCCGCGATAGGCACAACCGGAGGGGCAATTTCTTTTTCTATCCTGTCCAGAATTCCTTCAATCGCTCTTTCGCGTTTAACCGGCGGTTTTGGAACCGGCGGTCGTTCCACGGGTGGGAATTCTGGAACAGGCGGCGCTACAACTGGAGGAGCAACTGTCTGTTCTTGAATCATGTTAATATATTTTAAAGCTGGCGTGTAACCCGGGCTAATAATTAAAGCCTTTCTGAACTCGTGCAGTGCTTCGGGAATCCTTCCCTGGAAATAAAAACTTAGCCCCAATTCGCAAAGGTATTCAGGCATCATAGTATAGCTATAGGCCGGGTGAACTGAAGAAAATAAAAAAGAAATAACCATAAATATTATAAAAAATCTCTTCATTGCTACCTCAATTTTCCCGCGCTGAGAATCTGGCCATTTTCGCCAATTTCTAATCTTGCCTCTTTAACTAACATTGCTCCCCTACCATGACCTGTCCCTTCTAAAGCCTTGCCTAAATCCAGGGTAATGATGAGGTCATACCTTCCGGGACGCAGATGTTCTGCAGAAGAAGATGCCTGAAGCACTGCCTCATCTCCGGGAAAGGTAAAGACATCATTAAATTCTCCCCTGGCGTAAACTACGCCTGCTCTATCAATGATGTTAAAGGTTCCGCCGGCAGTGATATCCACATTACCGGTATTTTTAAACTCGGCGCTTACTGATAAAACATCATTGGGTTGAAGTTTGAGTGTGAGATTATCAATTGAACCTGCCCGTTCAATTGTGCCTACTGCCTCAATATAGAACAACACTGCCATCCTGATTGCCAGGCCAACACTTACTGCTCCTTCTTTAGCCTCAGGCAAACCAAGGAGATTCTCAACAAACAAAACAGCATAACGGCCGCCTCTTACGTTAGAAGGCACTCTTACTGTGTAATGAATCTTACCGCGTGAAAAAGGCGGTAAGGTAAGTTCTGCAGGGCTAAAATTTATCCAGGAGGCGCAGGAAAGAGGCGTACTGTTTGCCAGAACAAATTCCTTTGTTCCATCTGCGGTGGGCGAATAGTACCAATCCTCTAAATAAATCTTAACAAATTGCCTTTCGGAACTCGGGTTTTCGATATTAATTATACCTGCCTGAGACTGCCCAGGCGGAATACTTAATCTAATTTTCGATTGATCAACCCGCACCACCTCATAAGCGTAAACCGTGTTCAAAAAAGTCACACTGCACCAAAATAAAACCAGAATATTTATAAATATGCCTGTTTTGAATCTAAGATTTAACATTGTTCTCCCAATTACAAACTAACCACAAGGAATACAGAAAGACACCACCTTCCCCGTAATCCCTGTGGTTAGGAAATGTGTTTGCCGGATAATCTCAAACTACCTCCTCTTTCACCCCCTGGTCAAATTTTAGCATCTCTTAAGCAGATTTTCAAGTAATAATCCAATTTATAGGTCCCTGGTAGATAACCAGAAACCTATAATTATGGATTATCGCTACCTCTAAAACTGAAGCAATCCGGGTCAAAATCTCCGGAAGTAAGAGATTATATCTTTTCACAAGATTGCTGAATTTCTTCAAGCAGCCTATTATAAGGCATAAACGTCGAGTTTAATGGTGCCTTGATAATTTCCTGCCGGCTGTGTCGGAGGAATAAGATTCGGACCAGCAGCTTGGTCAGGGTCTCCGGTAATCCCAAAATACAACCTGATTGTATCCGAATCGCCGTTGCTGTTGCTCCTGTAAACAACGTAGGTATCTTCTGCGCTGTGTATATCCGTGGTTATTCCCGCGGGGTATACTGTATCCGGATCGTAATGCTGGTCTGCAGCAACGGTCCAGGCATCTCCGGGAAGCGTTACGCTGGAATCACCCTCCTTAGCAAGCGGCGCTCCGGTATATTTAATCTCATATTGTTTACCGGTGTTGGTAGTCACCCCCACTAAAACCAGGAAATGCTTTGTTGCCGTAAGCGCGGAAGTGGGGTCGCCCGACACAGCATTGGTTAGTGTGCCGAAGTTCATTCCCGCTGAAGGTGGCTGTGGGTTATCCCAATCATACGTCGTTGCGCTTAGGCTTTTAATGATGCTTATGCTAAACGTAGGATTTAACGAAGCTACCTGCGCATAAGCGGTGATGGTCTCGGAATCATTAGCCCAGACGTAACCAGACAATACTGCCACCAATAAAGCTGCCAACATTGTGGCAATCACGTGCTTTCTCATTGTTTTTCACCTCCTTTCGTTATTTTTTATATCGCTGTTATCGAATATGTAATCCGCGTTGAATAATCGCCGGCCTTTAAATCCGGCGGAATGCTCAATTCATATATAACCTTAAACTTATCGGGAGAACCTTTTTCATCGGATACGAATAAAATCATATCTCCCAACTTCACCTGGGTTTTCTCCGGATATTTCAATTTTCCGCTTACCCTATCCGCTTCGGTTCTCAGACTAAAGTACTCTTTAGGGATTGTTCTGCCTTCCTTACTTGCAAAAAGTGAAGTTATATTTTGGCTCACCTGATAAGGCTTGCCTATATTTGACCTAATTTCAATATTTACTTCGCTTATCCGCGGAGGCTCCTGCGG
>CAYMKG010000073.1:0-5925 GCA_964391145.1 uncultured Planctomycetales bacterium | reverse complement strand
TGAAGGTGAAGGATATATCTGGGATGAAAAGGCAAAGGAGTTTATAAAAGAGAGAGAGGATAAAACTATTAAATGTGAGAAACCCGGCTCCGAAGAGAATAAGGTCATTATTGAGGACAATTCTGAAAAAGCGAAACAATCTATCGATAATGATTTTGAGGGTTATGAGTCTTTCTTTAAAAAGATGCCATGCAGCATACGAAGAGATAATTACTACTTTGCCCTGGGAATTCCTTTAACTCCTGATTACATAGATAAATTTATAGAAAGGGTTGGAGGAAAAATTAAAGGATGGTTGCAAAATTTAACTTCATGGCCGAAAGGAGATGATTTCAGTGTGGCCACTAAAGATTATCAAGGAAGTCAACCTCAAAAGAGAAAACCTGATGGAGGGAATATATTTGTTGTTTTAGGTCTTCTTTTGGCAAGGAGGGGTGAGAGCAAAAGAGAAAATTCTGATAATAAGCAGAGATCAGTAGAAATTTCTGAAGAACTTAAGCAAGCGATGAAGAAGACAATAGAGAACATTTTAAGAAAGAGGCAGAGAGAAAATTACAATAATTCAATCAAATATCTGCAGACTGAGGAGCCTTCAATTTGGCGGTTGATTGTGAGGTATTATGGAGAGAAAGGGATTGAGAAATTGCTTACGCAGAGATTATTGACTTCTCCTGTTCCAGAAGATACAGGATGGATTAGAAAGTGGGAAGAGGCGCGCAGGCAGATAGAAGGGGAAGATTTAGATATAGATTATTTCAAAGCCATCAATGATAACTATGGCCACCAGGCAGGAGATGCCGTTCTGCAGGAAATAGCAAAACTGATAAGAGGAAGCTTAAGAATATCCTACTCTGCCAGCAGGAGTGATTCCGATAGCCCTAATCCCGGAGACAATATATCTTGGAGTACATCAGATTTAGCTGAGCGTCCATTGGCAGGGCCTGTATCCGGATTTGTGGAATGGTTAGATGACATACTGGAACAGACAAATGAGGTCTTAACCGATGAGGAATTAGACCTTATAGCCAATGCTCTGGGAATTAACCCAAACAGGGTTTATGAAAGAGCGCCTGTAATGGCCGAGAACGCATATAATTTTGTAACCAGCCTTCTTAATGACGAAAAGATTAATGTATTTCTGTTAAGGGACAGCTTCGCATTGTATGCTGCGGCGAAAATGTCAGGAAAGCCTTCTTACGCGCTATATCTTTCAAAAGCTATATTCAGGATATTTACCGGCCTCTCTACAGTGGATTTTGTTATCCACGCTATGATTGCCGAAGTGAGGAAAGAATTGGAGAAGGAAATAGGCTTATCTGCCGAAGGCGAAATTACTCCGGAGCAATTCTCCGAATTCTTTAAACCCCGATTCTTCAAACTGTTAGAAGACCTGTTATCTAACAGAGCAGCGGGAAAGCTCAGCAGGTATGCAGCCAATTTACAGCAGGCCCGGAAGTATCTCTTAACCTACCTTGAGTCACTCGGTATTACCGATGCCGATATAGCACAGAAAGGCGTGCGGTTTATTGATACTACGATGACCGGAACATTCGTGTTGTTTATGGAAGGGTTAATCCGTATTAAATTAAGGGAAATGGGGTTAAGCGAAAACGAGATTTCTCAAAAGGCGGATAGCCGAATGTTCTTCAGCCGGCTTTCACCAGCTATGAGTTTTGCAAAGTCCGCAAACCAGGGCCGCAGCGTAGAAAGTATGTATTATCCGATTGACGTGGATAGACGATTAGGCCTTGACGATAATGCAGCGCCGATAGTAGTAGAGACTAACGAAAGAGACAAGAGATTGTTCCTTTTCCAGGCCATTGTTCTTAGGAATCGTTTGCTGAGTAAGTTAAGCGGCGGCGCAGGGCTAAACAGAAATGCCACTGCTTTAGGCTCAATAATTGCCAGCGTGGTTTCTCTTGTTGCCGGCTTTGCTGCCTGGAAGTTGATTCCGGCAGCCATCCTGGTAAATATCTCCGGAGTTGGTTTAGGCTTGATTGGTCTTTTCTTTGCTACTCAGGCAATGGCGATTATATACGCCTTTATAAAGCAGGGCGGAATCAGAGGCTCACCGTGGTATAAGTATCTGACCACCGCTATTGCTTACACAGAGAGAAATCAAATTAACGAGCATGCTGCATTCAAATATTTACCTAAGTTCTTCCAGAGCTCCATCCTCAGGCACGAACAGGCCCACCAGCAAGGCAAAGGCGAAATAAGAGCATATCTTGCCCAGGCGTTATATCTGGTTTCCGACATAATCAAATCGATAAAGTTCAAGCCGCAATCTCCTACCGTGGCAGGAGGGGCAGCGGCTAAAGCTGCGTCTAAGGGTCGCGGAGTTCAAACTACAGACGATTCTTCTGCGGCCCTTGATGCAGCTACAGAGGCACAGGTAGAGAAAATAAGACAGTCAATACTTAAGTTAACTCCTGTAGAAGAGGAAGCCATTAAGGAGTTTAAACCAGTGGCGATGCGGGTCTTAGCAGAAGAAAATAAAAATAACCCTGACTGGAGATGGCTTGATTCGGTTTGGTTTGACCAGGTGCAATTTGCCTTGTGGTTAAGCCGGGCTACCAAAGATAATCCACATTTTGCAGTAATGCCCTCTGCCAAAGGTAAGACCTTAGGTTACATACTTGCTTCCTACATTCTTTATAAAAAATTCAGGAGTGCCGGACAGAATCACGGAATAATGCTTTATGTAACCGAATATTACTTTGCGGAAAGGGATGCTGAACTTGCAAAGAAAATCCTTTCCCGTTTAGATGTTGAAGAGGTTAACTACTTTACTGTCAATAAGAACGATTTGAGTCCTAAGAGCGCAGTGAAGGAACTCAAGCAAAGAAGAGAATTATATCAAACCAGCCACATTATCTATACTATTGTTTCCCAGCCAATATTTGATTATCTTGCTGAGGAGATGGTACTTTCTATTAAAGAGCAGATTCAGAGTAGAAGAAAATGGGCAGTGATATTTGATGAGGTTCAGGTAAGTTTAATAAAAGAGGCGCTTACGCCCTTTATAATTTCAGGCGGAAGAATTATTGACCCTGAATTTGAAGATTTTGTCAGAGAATTTCTCCGAAAGAAAGGATTAGAAAAAGAAGAAGAATTAACTCCTGAATTAAGAGCTGAATTAGAAGCTGATTTTAATAAAGCACTCCAAGAAATATGTAAGGAAGCAAAGAATTTAGCTGAACAGATAAGAAAAGAAAATGAAGGAAGAAGGGTATTTACTCTTTATAGAGAGGATGTTGAGGCAAGGAAGGTATTCCTGACTTACTGGGGTAAGCGCTGGCTGAGAGCGAGAAAGCTTGAGGGTAGATTTGAGCACTGGCAGACAAGAATAGAGAATGCCCTGACTATAAAAAGGTTTTATCAGGAGGATAAGGAGTTCATTAGAAGAGAAGGAGAGGTTGTTCTTATAGGGCAAACCGGAGGAGTACTATTGGGAAGACGATTAAGCTTTGGGTTACATCAGGCTATTGAAGCTGAAATTGGATTAGCGATTCAACCTCAGAGAGAAACAATCAATCAACGAACTTTAGCCGGATTTTTGAACTCCACACATATTTTATCTGTTGCCGGCGGTAGCGCAACAATAGATGAAAAGGCGCTGAAGAAGCTCGTAGGTGCAGGGGTAGAGGTAAAAAGAATGGGGAATGCTTTAAGCGCATCAGAAGAAAATAGCCGGGTAGAAACCGCTTTAGCTGATTGCATCGCTATGTATGGAAGCAAAGTGGAAAGATTTAATGCTGCAGTAAGAGAGATAATAGAACTTCACCAGAAAGGTCATCCGATTATTGTTGAGGTTGAATCACCTGAGATTAGAAAGGAACTGGAAAAGAATTTAAGGGAAGTCGGGGTAAAAGAAGACAGAATCCAGTTCATTGATGCCTATATTGCGGATAACCCAGAAGGAATTGAAGCAAAAGTCAAGGTGGCCGGACAGATTGGCATGATTACAATTGTTACCGGTGTGGCTTCTTTGGGTGTTGATCCACATTTAAGTGAACGGGCCAAGGAACAAAGCAAGACCTTCTGGGCTATCTCAACTTATTGTAATGAATCCAGTTTAGACGAGACACAGTTCCGCAAGCGTGTAGGAAGGAGTGAAGGCGAGAAGGGAGAATGGAAGGCATTCTGGTCATTAGAGGATGAGATATTCACCAGATATCCCGAGGTTGCTCAGGAGGCAAGGGATATCCTAAGGAGAAGGACAGCAAATAAAGCAGCCAGGGGTAAAGAAATCCTGCCTGTTGTAAGTCACTTGCGCCAAGTGCTGAGAGAACAAAATATTCGCAGGATTGAGGAGGTTAAAAGAAGAGACGATTTACTTCAGGCAAAGAGAAAACATTACTTAGAAAACTACAGGCAGTCAATATTAGTAAGGGGAATATATGAAGCTCTGCCAGATACGGTTAGAGAGAGAATAGAATCCAGGCTTTCGCCTCAAAAACTTTGGGAATTGAAACAAGAGTTAAATAAAGCCTCCTTAGCCTATATGGATTTAATGTGGGCGGGATTCCTTACCAAGGTTTCAGAGATGAACCGCCAACTGGGAGAATTCAGTGCAAAGTATAGAGACCACCAACAGAACTTAATGGTTTATAATTATCCTCAGTTTGAAGTGGGTGTAAACGTCGCTTATGAAAGATTGATAAAAGAGGTTAGTAACGATATAGGCAGCTGGGCAATAGAATATATATCTGAAAATACAGGTATATCTAAGGAGGAACTCATAGAGTTAATGCGGGCAGGGAAAAGGGATAACACAAGAAAGGCAAACCTGTCCAAGTGGCTTGGCAGTGTCTTTTCCCTGGCAGTCATGGCAGTAAGTGGCCTGGGGCTTTATTTCCTCTCAATTAATGCCTCATCGCTCTTAACTAATCTTACCCTGGGCAAGATTCTGTCAATCTTTGGCTTAAGCGCTGTGTTTGGTCCGGGCCAGCTTATTGCCGGTGCAATAGCAATTGCCTTAGTTGTAGGAATCGTTTTCTTGCAGAGAGTTTATTTAAACCGCATACACGCAGCAAGGAGAACAGGGGAATTTCTTAGCAGCTTTGTGTTTGGTGGAAATTTAAGTCCAAAGGGATTTATCCAGGCATTGGTGGATACAGGTTATACCTTCTCCAGCTTCCTCACCTATATATCTATTTTTGGCACACTGGGTAGGATAACCCTGGGAATAAGTATGAATCTGCCATCTTTATTGATTAGCGCTCCGGGATTTGCAATTGTGGGATTGATACTGGCAGCAGTTACTACAGTGTTAGGCCGCGGGCATCTTAAGGAAAAGGGTGCATTGCCAGTTAACAAGCTACAGCGGATTATAACAGGTGTAACTTCCGGATTTATCTTTGCCTCCATCGCTGCTCTTGCCATAGGAACTTCGGGAGTGGCAATGCCAGTAGCAATAATTACTGGTTTGGCGCTCAGCGGTATTGCCCTGGCAGGAATGTATGTCCTGCCGGCAAAATTAGCCAATGATAAAGTCTTTGATTACAGGATTGCTCTTGCAGGTTTAGGATTGGGTGCTGCTCTGTATGCTGGTTTGTTCTTTTCTTTTGATTTCGGAATTGTTGCCCTGCCCAACGCTCTCCTTGCTGGTAAATACATATTTATTCTAAGTGGATTAGCAGCGGTGGTTGCTGGCTGGAGCGTAGTAAAATCCCTTACGCCTATCCGCAGAAAGATTTCCTCGCCTATTCACCAAAGGATTTCTTTAAAGGAGAATCGGAATAGTAAGATAGCTTCCGCGGCAACATCTTTAAGATTAGTTTTTGATATACTTGCCTCTAATATCATCCGGGTCGTTCCGGTGGCTTTGGCAGGATTTGGCTTGTATTTTGCCGTTAAGTCAGGATTGATTTCCTTAGGGCCGCTTGGTATCGGGATAATCGCGGCCTTAACCTTAGGGTT
>CAYMKG010000072.1:0-5932 GCA_964391145.1 uncultured Planctomycetales bacterium | reverse complement strand
GCTTCTTTAATTATTGAAAAGGTGCGTTCGTGAAATTCTAGCGGTTGCCCAATGGGGTCTTCTATATCTAAAGAGCTGCCTTCCATCCTGGCAAACTCCTTCAACAGAAAAACCCTGTTCTTTGCCTCAGGCACCAACTCTGATATTCTTTCCTCGTGCATCCTTTCCATAACTAAAATTAGGTCTGATTTTTTAATCATCAAATTATTTATCTTAAGCGACCTATGCTTTTCTGCGCTTATGCCTTCTTTCTCTAAGACCTGCTGGGTTTGAGGGCTTACCCCTAAATTCGGAATGCCCAAAATTCCGGCGGATAAAACCTCGATATCGCTGCGTTTCTCCTGCCTGAGCCTCTTCTCTAAATAAGCCTTTGCCATTACCGAACGACAGGAGTTTCCCGTACAAACAAAAAGTACGGTCTTCTTATTAGCAACCTGGCTAATTTCCTCTGCGCTCAACGCTCCCTGCCTCAAAATCCTGTAGGGGGTCTGGGTTAAATCAACTATGGAAGACTCGATACCCAGCCTGGCTTTACCTGCGTCTATAGCCACCTCTACCTTATCGCCTAAGTCTTTTATTGCTTCGTCAAAATCTACGGGTGGCGGCTTTCCGGAAAGATTGGCCGAAGGACAGACTAAGGCAAAGCCGACAGCAGCGATTACTCTTTGTGCAATGTTATTATCCGGCATACGCAATCCTATGGTGCTGCCGTCAGTTTTGGGCAAAATCAGGGTTAAAGGACCCGGCCAAAACCTATCAATTAGTTTGTAAACCAGCCGGCTCAGGCCAGAGGAGAATTCTTCCACCCTTTCCTTGTAGTCAATAATTAGAGAAAACGGCTTATTCCTCGACCTCTGTTTTACTTCATAAAGTCGGTCAATTGTCTCTTTATTGCGCATATCAGCGGCAATGCCGTAAACCGTTTCGGTAGGAATAATTGCCAGGCCGCCGTCAAGCAGAGCCTGAGCAACTGTTCTTATTTCCTCTTCTTCTGGCTGTTCAGGATTAATTTTAATAATACGGGGCTTCACGCTACACCCTCTCCTTCCCCTGCATCTCTGTTAAAACTTATTTTCTAATCGACCTGGCTAAGCTCCTCTTATAAGCACACAGTTTATTTGCAATCTTTTTATCGCTAAGCGCCAGAATCTGCAAGGCAAATATCGCCGCATTCCTGGCTCCGCTCTTGCCGATTGCCATACAAGCCACAGGCACGCCTGCGGGCATCTGCACAGTGGACAGCAACGAATCAAGTCCGCTTAAATTAGAAGTCCTTATCGGTATGCCGATAACCGGTAAAGTTGTATGAGCAGCGACTGTTCCGGCAAGAGCAGCAGCTCCACCGGCGGCAGCAATAAAGACTTTAGCCCCCTTCCGCGTAGCGCCTTGAATGAAGCTTACTAATCTCCTGGGGCTCCGGTGTGCTGAAAGGATTTTTAATTCGTATGGAACCTTAAATTCCTCACATACCTCACAGCATGGCTTAACCTGCTCTAAATCCGAATGACTACCCATAATTATATTTATAACTGGTTTAAGCATATCTTCTCCCCTAATCCCTATCAACTACCTACTACCTTTTGCCCTATATCCTTTCGGTAATGCATCCCTTCAAAGCGAATCTTCTCTACAGCTTGATAGGTTCTATCTATCGCCTCTTTGACCGTATTCCCTAAACCCGTCACACCCAAAACCCGCCCGCCGTCAGTTACATACCTATCCTTTGACTGTAGACTGTGGACCGTGGACGGTGAACTAATCTTTTTCGTTCCGGCATGAAAAACCACTATATCAGGCAGCTTCTGCGCTTCCTCCAATCCGTAAATTTCCTTTCCCTTTTCATATTTTCCGGGATAACCTCCTGAGGCGCAAACTACGCAAACGCAGGCGCGCTTATCCCAACGCAATCCGCCAATATCTTTCCAGCGGCCCAATTTGTCATTGACTGTTGCCAGCATCACTTCTACCAAATCAGAATCAAGCCGGGGCAGAATTGCCTGTGTCTCCGGGTCGCCGAAACGCACATTGAACTCTAGAACCTTCGGGCCGCCAGAAGTAATCATAATACCTACATAGAGTATGCCTTTATATGGCACTCCCTCTGTAACTAACCCCTTAATTGTCGGATAAACTATTGTCTCTAAAATCTGATTGTTTAGTTTATCGGTAACAATCGGCGCTGGCGAATAAGCTCCCATCCCTCCGGTGTTTTGACCCTCATCGTTATCAAATACCCGTTTGTGGTCCTGGCTGGAGGCCAAAGGAATAACCTCTCTTGAATCGGTAAAAACAATTATCGAAGCCTCCTGACCTTCTAAGCAGTCCTCTACTACGACTCTATTCCCTGCATCGCCGAAAATCCTGTCCTGCATTATGGAATCAATTGCTTTTTCTGCCTCCTCAGTGGCTTTGCAAACTATAACTCCCTTACCAGCAGCAAGTCCCTCTGCTTTAACCACGCAAGGCGCTCCTCTGTTGCGTAAGTGTCTTTTTGCCTCGGCAGCGCTGTCGAATATCAGAAAATCAGCAGTCGGCACATCGTATTTCTTCATAAGCTCTTTGGCGAAAACCTTGCTTGCCTCTATACGGGCAGCTTTTTTTGTCGGCCCGAATATGGGCAAATTATGCTTCCTGAATTCATCAACTATGCCCGAAGCCAAAGGAGCTTCCGGGCCGACAACAGTTAAATCTATCTTCTGCTTCCGAGCAAAATCCAAGAGGCCGGGCATATCCTCTGTTTTTATATCAATACACTGCGCCTGCTTTGAAATTCCTCCGTTACCCGGGGCACAGAAGATTTTATCCGTCAACTTTGACTGCGCAATCTTCCAGACCAACGCATGCTCTCTGCCGCCTGAACCGATTACTAAAATCTTCACCCCACACCTTCCCTTATATTCAAGACTGTATTCTTATCCCTGCTACACAACCTCTACTTCTTTCTTACCCTTAACTATCTCTCCGATAACCCAGCTGTTAAGATTAAATTTGGCCAACTGAGATTTTACGCCGGCAGCAGAATCAGAAGCTACAACCAAAACCATTCCGACGCCCATATTAAAAGTATGATACATCTCTTTCTCGGATATATTGCCTTTATTCTGAATGAGCCTGAATATCTTCGGTGTTTCCCAGGAATTTTTACTAATGCGCGCGTTAAGATTTTCCGGAAGAATCCGGGCAATCTTGTCATAAAAGGCTCCGCCGGTGATATGGGCGATGCCCCTTATGGCATATGGCTTATGGCTAATGGCATATAGTAAAGAAAGAACAGGTTCCACGTAAATACGCGTTGGCTTGAGCAGTTCCGGGGCGTATCTTTTTAATTCATTCTTTGAGAATACCTTCCTGACCAGAGAAAAGCCGTTGGAATGTAAGCCGTTCGATTCGATTCCGATTAAGGTATCACCGAGTTCAATCCTCGAGCCATCGATAATTCTGTTTTTTTCTACCACGCCGACGCAGAATCCGGCTAAATCATATTCTCCCCGGTTATACATACCAGGCATCTGAGCCATTTCGCCTCCGACCAAAGAACACCCTGCCTGAATGCAGCCCTTATTTAATCCCTTGATTACCTGAAACAAAATTTCCGAATCCAGCTTGCTATAGGCAATGTAATCCAGAAAAAATAGCGGCCTGGCTCCTGTGCAAAGCACGTCGTTTACGTTCATACCTACAGCATCGAGGCCGACCGTATCGTGCCGGTTAACTAAAACTGCGAGCTTCAGCTTCGTGCCTACTCCGTCGCAAGAAGATACCAATACGGGCTTTTTATATTTATCCTTTGAGAAGTCAAATAATCCTCCGAAGCCACCGATTCCTTTGAGCAGCCGAGGCCCTGCTGACTTCCGCACTAACGAAGCAATCCTCTTCTTCAGGAGGTCTGCTCTCCTTATATCTACACCGGCTTTTTTATATGTAAGCATATTTTGGCATATAGCATATGGCATATAGCATATGGTTCTCCTATACGCTATACGCTATTCGCTCTTCGCTATTTATACGACGGGGTGTGATAAAACTCCTTGATTACCGAAACTACCTCCTTGGGCTTATCCACAATAGTAAAGATCTTTAAATCTGAAGGAGATATGCAACCTTTTTTAAGAACCTTACTCTTAACCCAATCAATCAAACCCTTCCAATATTCGCTGCCCAGCAATACCACTGGGAATCTTTCCACGCGATGTGTCTGGATGAGGTTAAGACTCTCAAATAACTCATCCAGCGTTCCGTAACCACCGGGCAGGATAACGAATGCCTTACCGTATTTTAGAAACATTACCTTACGGCAGAAAAAATAATGAAATTCAAGAAGTAAATCCACATACCTGTTGGGTTTCTGCTCTTGAGGAATCTGGATATTTAAGCCGATGGACTTACCGCCTGCTTTTTTTGCTCCCTTATTTGCTGCTTCCATTAATCCCGGCCCGCCGCCGGTAATTATCGCATAGCCTTCCTTGCTTAAAAGGTAAGCTGTCTGAGTGGCTATTTTATAGTATTTATCCTTCGGCTTAAGGCGGGATGAGCCAAAGAAGGAGATAGCCCGACCAACCCTGGAGAGAGTTTCGAATCCATCGACAAATTCGGCCATTATTCTAAATATTCGCCAGGTATCCTCTTTGGTAAAATCTATCTTCTTTAAACCGACTCTTTTCATACCTTATAGCCCTGCCTTCCTGAAAACTTTATTTATGTTGCGCAGGTAATAATTCAAATTGAATATCCTCTCCAATTCTTTAATACCTAAATATCTTGTAACTTCTTTATCGCTGGATAAAATCTCTTTGAAATCCTGCTGGCTCCTGAAGCTTTTCATTGCGCACCTCTGAACCAAATCGTATGCTCGGGTTCTCTGAAGCCCCCTGTGCATTAACTCCAGCATAATTCTCTGGGAAAAAACAAGACCCTTGGTTTTTATTAAATTCGCCAACATATTCTGCGGATAAACCGTGAGCTTATCAATCACTTCGGCGAACTTATTAATTATATAATCCAAAGCGAGGCAGGAATCGGCAAAGATGATTCTTTCCACCGAAGAATGGCTGATATCCCGCTCATGCCATAGACTGATATTCTCCAGGGCTGCTAAGGCGTTACCGCGCAGAAGTCTGGCTAAACCGCAAATCCTTTCGCAAATTACCGGATTTCGCTTATGCGGCATTGCCGAAGAACCCTTCTGCCCCCGGCCAAAAGGCTCCTCAACCTCCTGTACTTCCGTTTTCTGCAAATGACGAATCTCCGTGGCGAATTTCTCCAGGGAGGAAGCAATCAGGCTGAGGGTAAGTATAAATTCAGCGTAAACCTCGCGCGAGATTACCTGGGTAGCGACGATAGGCTTAAGCTTAAATTTACCCAAAACATATCTCTCCACTTCCGGCTCAACGTTAGCATAGGTGCCAACTGCTCCGGAAATCTTGCCAACTGCAATGTTATGGGATGCGCTAACCAGACGCCTCAGATTTCTCCTGGTCTCGTCGTACCACAAGGCGAGCTTCCAGCCAAAAGTGACAGGTTCTGCGTGAACGCCGTGAGTTCTGCCAATGCAGACCGTATCTTTATATCTCCTTGCCTGGCGGGCTAAAATCTTAAGAAGCCCGGATAAATCCCCAGCCAAAATATCCGCCGCTTGCTTTAACTGAACCGACAGGGTGGTATCCAAAAGGTCAGAAGAGGTCAGGCCCAAATGAAGGTAGCGGGCGTCTTTTCCCAAATTCTTAGCCAGATTATTTATGAAGGCGACAATGTCATGCTGCGTTTTTGCCTCTAATTTCCTGATTTCCGCGAGGTTAAATTTTGCTCTTTTTTTAATACGCAAATAGGTTGAGGCGGGTATCTTTTTCCGGCGACTAAGGGCTTCGCAAACAAACACTTCAATATCGCGCATAATTGTAAATTTATTCTCCTCTCCCCAGATGCGCTTCATTTT
>CAYMKG010000071.1:1740-5933 GCA_964391145.1 uncultured Planctomycetales bacterium | reverse complement strand
TACGGAGTAACCCAGGTAGTATTTGCGCCGGGCGTAAACAAGCAGGTGTACGAAAGGGCAAAACAGCTGGGCAGCGAGTTCGTTATTCTCATTCAGGGAAAGGTCAATCGCAGGCCTAAGGGAACCGAAAATACGAGAATATCCACTGGTGAAATCGAGGTTTCTGCGCAGGAGTTGAGTATTTTGAATGCCTCTGCCAATCTTCCTTTCGAAATCAAAGAAGATGCAACTGCGGGCGGCGAAATTCGGCTTAAATACCGCTACCTCGATTTACGCAGGAGGAAAGCTCTGGATAATCTGATACTAAGACACAATGTTTATTCCGCTATGCGGACTTTTTTAGATGAACGGGGCTTTGTTGAGATTGAAACTCCGGTGTTGACTAAGTCCACTCCAGAGGGAGCGAGGGATTTTCTCGTGCCTTCCCGCTTAACCCCGGGGCATTTCTATGCCCTTCCCCAGTCTCCTCAGTTGTTTAAGCAGATCCTTATGATTGCCGGAGTTGACCGCTATTATCAGATTGCCCGCTGTTTTCGCGATGAGGATTTACGGGCTGACCGCCAGCCCGAATTTACCCAATTAGACCTGGAGATGTCTTTTGTTCAGCAGGAAGATATTTTGAATTTAATCGAGCAGCTGATGCAATATCTATTTTGGCAGATTTTTAACCTGCGGATTAAAATTCCTTTTCCTCGACTTAAGTTTGAGGAAGCGATGCAACGCTATCAGTCCGATAAGCCTGACTTGAGAATTGCAGGTCAGGGCGAAAAATTTGCCTTTGTGTGGGTAACGGACTTCCCTCTGTTTAAATATAATGAAGACGAAAAGCGCTGGACGAGCGAGCACCACCCATTTACTGCTCCTGAAAACGAGGATATAAAATTGAACGGCTCATATAAGCACGTAAAGGCACTCGCTTATGATTTGGTATTAAACGGCTCTGAGGTCGGCTCAGGTTCAATCAGGATTCATCAACTCAAGCTTCAGGAAAAGATATTTAAGATTATCGGCATAAGCGAGGATGAGGCTGAATCGAGGTTCGGGTTTTTACTTCAGGCTCTAAAGTACGGCGCTCCGCCACACGGAGGATTTGCTTTGGGGATAGACAGATTCATAAGCATCCTTGCAAACGAAGATACCATACGCGAGGTTATCGCATTTCCCAAAACTCAAAGTGGCTGGTGTCCGTTCACCGACGCCCCATCTACCGTTAATAAAGCCCAGCTGGATGAGTTAGGCCTGGAAATAAAAAAGGAGGAGGCGAAAGATGTATAAGAAACTAATTCTGTTTGTTCTAGGCGGTTTTTTGTGTTTTGTAATCAGTGGCTGCGTGGTAAGGACCTATCCCGTAGTGAAGGAAAGGGTAGACCAGGATTTGGCCGAAGGCAACCGCGGCTACCTTATGGGTAAACCAGAGATTATTAAGGAGAAGTCCAGGAAGGCTACCCGCAGAGTTCAGGTATTTGAGATAGAGTTACATCCGATAAGGGTTGAGCCAGAGCCGCCTGCTGTCGAACCTGAAACTGGCAAGCCGGAGGCGAAAGATATTTTGTATGCACCGCCGGCTGTTGAAGAGACGAAGAAGGAATTTCAAACTGCTATACCCAAAATTAAGCCCATAGTAGTTGAACCGCTTAAATCCCAGACAGTGGTTATGAAGAAATATACGGTTAAAAAGGGCGATACTCTTCAGAAGATTTCAAAGAAATTTTACGGCACAACCAAGCGATGGAAGGAAATCTACGAGGTTAACCGTCAGCTTCTAAACAGCCCCCACAGTATTTATCCGGGCCAGGTTATCGAAATTCCGGTTGAGGAGGTGTTGGGAGAAAAATAAATGGAAAGAGTAATTCCTCTGCGGAATATTCAGGAAGCCCAGGCGCTTTTTGGAACCCGAGATAAGAATTTGAGGACAATTAGGGAGGAATGTAACGTTAAGATTTTTTCCCGCGGAGACAAGCTTAAGCTCAAGGGCAATTCCAGAAATATTCAAAGAGCGGAAGCACTGATTAATACTCTTATTGGCTCGATAAGGTCAGGCAAAACTGAACAAGTAACTCCGATGCAAATGCACCTGCACAGCATTACTCCTAAGACCAAAGGCCAAAAGCTCTACGTTGAGGCGATAAGCAAATATGACATTGTTTTTTCCATCGGGCCAGCCGGGACAGGCAAGACATATCTTGCGGTCTGGAAAGCGCAGGAGGCTCTTAAAAAAGGCTTGATTCGCAGGATAATTCTGACCCGGCCGGCCATTGAGGCAGGGGAATCCTTAGGGTTTTTGCCCGGAGATATATATGAAAAGATTACGCCTTACTTGCGGCCGCTTTATGACGCTCTTTACGATATGATGGAGCCGGATGTTATAGATAAGTACATAGATACGGGAATTATTGAAGTCGCTCCGCTGGCTTACATGAGAGGAAGAACGCTGAATGACGCCTTCATAATTTTAGACGAGGCCCAGAATTGCACTGCCGAACAGATGAAGATGTTCCTGACGCGCCTGGGATTTGATTCTAAAGCAGTAATCACAGCCGATATAACCCAGAGCGATCTTCCCGGCGGACAACCAACCGGCCTGCTTCAGGCTCAGGAACTTTTAAGCGATATTGAGGGAATAAAATTTATTTATCTTACAGGTTCCGACATAGTCAGGCACGAGCTCGTGCAGAAGATTATCGAAGCATATGAAAAAGCAAGTCGCAAAAAATAGCGTTATTGTTGCGGGTTTATTTCTTTATTGCCTTGTCCTTGGCATCAATCTGCTTATTCCCGTCGTACTAGTCAGTATTTTTATTTATTGGCAAGCGTGGAAGAAGCGAAAGCCGGAAGATTGCCGCCTCCTGCATCTATCTCTACTTTTGCTCATTATTTTTACCATAGGGCTTTGGTGTTTTGAAAAGGATTTGGAGATTTATTACATACCTTTTTCTTTAATCCCGATGCTGGTAATCATATTGTGGCAGGATTTGATGATATCGCTGCTTATGATTCTGGCCTGTGGCCTGCCTTTGGCTATAGAATTCAGGAGCCTGGATGTGGCTGTTTTGTTTTTTGTCAGCGCCGTTGTTTCAACTGTTCTTTTGATTAACGTCCGCCGCCGCTCCCAGATTATTCGCGCTGGATTCGTCGTCGGTTTATTTCAGGCGTTCACCTGGCTGTTTATCCAGGATTTCGAAGTTATAAATAACCCTAATCCTTACATATATTTTTCCCTTAACGGGATTTTCTGCGGGATTATCGTGGTGGGGATGCTTTCGGTATTTGAGTATATATTCGGCCGCATAACCAATATCAGCCTATTGGAACTGTCCGATTTCAATCATCCGATTCTCAGGAGGCTGATGCTGGAGGCGCCGGGCACGTACCACCATAGCCTCATCGTCGGCAATCTCTCGGAGGCTGCCTGCGAAGCGATAGGAGCGAATGCTTTATTGGCAAGAATCGGCTCCTATTACCACGATATCGGCAAGATTGAGAAAGCGGAGTACTTTAGCGAGAACCAGAATTTGAGCAAAAGCCTGCACGAAGAGCTTTCTCCGTCGATGAGCAAGTTGGTTATTATAAACCACGTAAAAGAGGGAGAGGCTTTGGCGCGCCGCTTTCGCCTCAATCCGAGAATAATCGATTTCATCCGCCAGCATCACGGAAAGAGCCTGGTTTACTACTTCTACCGACGCGCCCTGGAAAACGGCGAGGAAGATGAGGGAATCTCAGAGGAAGGCTTCCGCTACCCTGGGCCGAAGCCCAACAGTAAGGAGGCGGCAGTTGTGCTTTTAGCCGATTCGGTAGAAGCAGCCACTCGCGCACTAAAAGAACCCACGCCGGGAAGGATTGAGCAAGAGGTGCATAAGATTGTCAACAACAAGTTTATAGACGGCCAGCTTGACGAATGCGATTTAACCCTAAAGGATCTTGAGAAAATCTCTGGTATTTTCATCCGTCTTTTGACGAGCATTTATCATTCCCGTATAACCTATCCACAGGAAGACCGTGCAGATAATCATCGTAAATCAACAAAAGAGAATTTCCGTCCACAAGAAAAAAGTAAAAGAAATAGTTCTTAAGACTTTAAAGATTCTTAAGGTAAAATTAGCAGGTGAACTTTCCGTTGTTTACACCGATAACAGAACTATACAGCAGCTGAATTATAGATTCCTTGGCAGGAAAGAACCCACCGACGTGCTTTG
>CAYMKG010000071.1:0-1640 GCA_964391145.1 uncultured Planctomycetales bacterium | reverse complement strand
ATCGTTTTAAAGACGCATAATTTTCGCCAAACCAGCCTCATTGCCAATTTCTACACCCGCGATTTCGGCAAACTCTCAGGGCTTCTAAAAGGAATAAGAGAGGAGCCGGCTAAGTTTAACAGTAACCTGGATGTTTTTTCGTTAAACGAAATTATATTTTATAAAAAGTCAAAATCCTCCCTGCATCTTGTAAGTCAATGCGATTTAAAGCGGGATTTCCGAATAATTAAGAGCGATTTAGAGAAGCTTAAGCGGGCATTTCGCTTAACTGAATTGCTTGACGCTTTAACCGTGCAAGAAGATAAGAACGAGAGGATTTTTGATCTGGCCATTGATTGCTTGAACCAATTAGAAAACGGATATAATTTAGACAAGATACTGATAATTTTTAAGATTAAAGCATTGGATTTTTGCGGTTTCAGGCCTCACCTTGATTCATGCGTGTCTTGCAATAACAGAATTATTTCTCAGGCGAGATTAAGCTTGAAATTCGGAGGGCTGTTGTGTGAGCATTGCTTGGACAGAGATATCAGATCCAGGAATATCTTTCGGGGGACAGTGGCATCTATTCTATATATTGAGAAAAACGAGTTTCATAAGGTTTTGCGCCTGGGGATAAATAAAGAAATAATGAAAGAATTGAATAAAGTCTTGGATGCGTTTCTGGAGTTTCATCTTGAGAAAAACCTGAGAGGTGATGCGGGATGAAAATTGTAGTCGCAGGTCCGGGGGCAATAGGCTCTCTTTTTGCTTCTTATCTATCGAAATCTAAAGAAGAAATTTGGCTTCTGGATAAGGATAAGGCCCGCGCAGAAAAATTAAATCAAAAGGGAATAAGCATCGAGGGGGTCTCAGGAACCTGGCAGGCGAAGGTTAGAGTTTCGGCTAACCCTGAGGAAATCGGTGAGAGCGACTTGCTGCTGGTGTGCGTTAAGTCTTACGCTACAAAAGAGTTGATAATTTATGCCAGGCCGATTATCGGCAAAGACTCCTCTGTGCTTACTTTGCAAAACGGTATCGGGAACGTAGAGATAATCAGCGAGCTTTTACGCGGGCAAAATGTATTTGCCGGCATAACCAGTCAGGGGGCGAATTTAATAGAGCCGGGGATATTGCATCACGCCGGATTCGGAGAGACGGTTATTGGCAGTCTCGATGGAAAATTGACTGCTCAGTTGCGCGAGATCCGCCAGTTGTTTAATGAGGTGGGTATTCCTGCCCGTCTTTCCCGGGACATAAAGGGCGCGCTCTGGTCAAAGCTGATTATTAACGTCGGCATTAACGCGCTTACCGCAATCACGCGCTTAAGAAACGGAGAGCTTCTTGAATTTGAAGGCACGCGCTCGATTATGAGACAGGCAGTTTCAGAAGCCACAAAGATTGCCAAAAGAAAGAGGATAAAGCTTCAATTCGATGACCCGTTAGCCAAGGTAGAGGCGGTATGCTCTGCTACGGCAAAAAATATATCCTCTATGCTCGGCGACGTTCTTAAGAAGAAGCGCACCGAGATAGACTTTATTAATGGAGTAATCCTCCGGCAAGGGCAAGGTTTAGGAATACCCGTGCCGACGAACAGCTTCCTCTTCGATTTGGTTAAGACAATCGAATCGAGTTACGGTTTAAGGATTGATTAGGATGAA
>CAYMKG010000070.1:0-6024 GCA_964391145.1 uncultured Planctomycetales bacterium | reverse complement strand
CAGAATATTTAATCGGCTCATTGTCGGTATGTCCCTCAATTCCTATATTGTGCTCCGGAACATTTTCGGTTAGAATCCGGGCAACCTTATCCAAAATGGGATAGGCCTCAGACCTTAATTTAGCTTTGCCCGAATCATACAAGACATCCGCAACAAAGGTAATGACTAATCCTTTCTCCGCCCTTTCCAATCGGACCTGCTTGTCAGCGATTTCCTGTTTCAATCTCTGCTCAAGCAAACGCTTGGTTTGCTCAAACTCGTCCAATTGTTTGGATAATTCCTGAATCTTTTCGATATCGGAACGTCTACCTTTTTGAAAAACAAAAGCGCAGCCGGAAAGGCTTGCTACCAGGAAAAAACCTACTGCCACAGTCAATATTCTATTCATCTTCTACCTCCTTCAAGAAAATTCGCTTCGTTCATAGCGCAGATGATCAAAGATCACAAGTCAACTTAGATGTTGTTTCACAAGATGATCACAGATATCTGCGATCATCGGTATCTTTTCATCTGCGATTATCTGTAGTTTATACTTTTACTATGCTTTAAATAAAGAATCTTTTATTTTTAATGCGTGCTTTTGATGCTAGTATTTATTTAACGGTATGTATTTTGAAGCCTAATCCAAGGTCTATAATTATATATCATATAAAAGGTTAAGGGTCAAGAAAAATCTGCCTTCGGCGAAGACTTGAACAGATTTTTCTTGAAAAATGTAGATTACCTGCGGATGAGAATGGTCTGGTCTCGGCTTGAGCCTACTGAGACCATAAATATACGGGTAGAAACCAAATCTTCCAACCATCTTATATAGTTCTTGGCATTTTTTGGCAAGCTTTTATATTGGCGAATCTTTCGCGTATCCTGATTCCAGCCGGGAAACTCCTTCCATACGCAGGTGCCCTTGCTGATAACTTCGGGGTCATAAGGATAGCTCTTAAATATCTTCCCTTTGTATTTATAGGCGATGCAAACCTTAATTTTTTTCAAACTATCCAAAACATCAAGTTTCATAATTGCCAATTCTGAAATTCCGTTCAACCTCACCGCCTCAGCTACCATAACCGCGTCAAACCACCCGCAACGCCGCGGCCGGCCGGTAGTAGCGCCGAATTCATTGCCTTTAGTGCGAATATATTCGCTAAATTTGGAAGGAAATTCGGTAGGGAACGGCCCCTGCCCTACACGAGTGGCGTAACTCTTAGCCACTCCGATTACTCTATCTATATTAAGCAAAGATATGCCGCTGCCCGAACAGATCCCGCCAGCAATGGTCGAAGAGGATGTTACGTAAGGATACGTTCCAAAGTCGATATCCAGAAATACGCCTTGAGCGCCTTCAAAAAGCAGAGATTCTTTCCTGGCGATTGCCCGATTTAACAAATCAGAAGTATTGCACAAGTAATGCTGAAGGAACTTAGCATAGTTGGAATATTCCCGGTAAATCCGGTTAAATGAAAATCCAGGATGGCCGTAAACCTTTTTGAAGACCGCGTTTTTCTCTCTAAGGTTATCTTTGAATTTACTTTTAAAAACTTGCGGCCTGGTAAGGTCAATCATCCTTATCCCGCAGCGATTAATCTTATCGGAGTAGCATGGCCCTATCCCCCTGCCGGTCGTTCCGATCTTCTGAGCTCTCTTTTTTTCTCTCAATTTATCCAAGATCCTGTGGTAAGGAAAAATTACATGGCATAGGTAAGATACCTTTAGCCTGTTTCTCACATCTATACCTCTTTTGTTTAGCTCGTTTATTTCTCCAATGAGGACTTCGGGGTCAACTACTACGCCGTTACCAATCACGCAGATTTTATCTTCGTGTAAAATTCCAGAAGGGATGAGGTGAAAAATAAACTCATCTTGACCAACTACCACTGTGTGTCCGGCGTTGTTACCTCCCTGGAATCGGACAATGTATTCGCACTTGCGGGAAAGAACGTCGATTACCTTACCCTTGCCTTCATCGCCCCATTGTGTTCCGACTATAACTATATTCATCGTTATTGCGTTATTGCGTTATTGCGTTATTGGGTCAAACGCTATAACCCTATAACGCTAAAACGCTATAACGAATTTAGGGGTTCATGGTAAATATCTTTTTCGCGATATCAGGATATTTAGCGATGAATTTTAACTCGTCGTTAACCAGAGGCTTTTGGTTATGGACGTTGGCGTAACGCACCAATTCCAGAATCTTAATTGCCTCAGCCTCGTCCTTGAATTCAATTTCCAATTTTTCAAACACGTTCCTGAACCCCTTAATTCCGGAGTACTCGCCCGCGGTAATCTTACGGCCGGTCTCGATTATCTGCGGCTCCCCGCGGCCCAATTCTTCAAAATCGTAAAGCTCATAATTACGGCGGTCCTTTAAGGCTCCGTCGGCGTGAATGCCCGATTCATGAGCAAACGCATTGGCTCCGACTCCCGGCTGATTTATCGGTATCGGAACGCCAAACGCATAAGAGACATACTGGCATATTTTCCAGGCCATCTTCAAGTTGACACGCTCATCTAAAACATAGTCACCATGTATTGAGTTAGCGTATTTTATCGCCAGAATAACTGCTACTAAATCGGCGTTTCCGGCGCGCTCACCCATTCCATTAACGCAGGTATTGATGTAGGCATCAACCCCCGCGTCAATCGCTCCTTTTGCGCCCGCAATGGAATTAGCCACTACCATACCCAAATCATTATGACAATGAATCTCTATAGGTAAACCGACATTTTGTGCCAGCGATTTTACCCGCTCATAGATCGAGAAGGGAGAATCGTAACCAAGGGTGTCGCAATAGCGGAGGCGGTCGCATCCGGCCTTCTTTGCCACTTTGGCGAATCTTATCAGATAGTCCATATCTGTCCTGGAAGAATCCTCGGCATTTACGCCGATTGTCTTTGCTCCCAATTTGCGTGCCAGGCGAACCGCCTGGTCCATTTCCGAAATTACCGACTCATGATCCAGTTTGCCTTTGAATTTATACCTAATCATCTGCTCGGAAGTAGAGATTGAAAGATTTAGGTGTTTTATTTCGGGAACCAGCTTGAAAGCAGTATCAACGTCTTTGGCGGTTGCGCGCAGCCAGCCACCCAGGCGAATCGGGCTTAACAATCCTCTCTTTGCCAATTCCAAATTTGCATTGAGGTAATTTGTCTCATGATGGGTAATCGGAAAGCCGAACTCCGATTGAAATATGCCCATTTCGTTAAGATAAATATTAATCATTGTCTTTTCTAATTTTGAGAGGCAGATTCGCGAAGTCTGAACTCCGTCGCGGTTAGTCACATCAATTATGTGAATTTTGGGCTTTTTTTTCATCTTTCACCTCATAAAAGTTTAATCAATTTCACTGCCAGAACATTCTTGATTTTCTTGATCTCCTCAAGCAAATGCTGAGAGATAGGGTTATCTACGTTTAATACGCTTATCGCTTCTCCACCGGGCTCTTTGCGCCCAAAGGTCATGCTTGCGATATTGATATTATGCTGACCTAAAAGGGTCCCGAGATTCCCGATGATTCCCGGCTTATCCCAATTCTTTATCACAATCAGATATCCGTGCGGCGAAAGCTCAACATAAAAATCGTCAATTTTAACGATTCGCGGCTGCCTATTTGGCGACAGAGTCGCCTGAATCTGCCTTGTTTCTTTATCGGTATCTATTTTAACTGAGATTAAATTTATAAACTCCTCTTCTTGCGACAACTTTGTCTCTTTAACTTTAATCTTCCGCGCCTCCGCCAAATGTAGAGCGTTTACAAAATTCACTGAATCCTCTAATATGGGCATAAGAAACCCTTTTATTAAGGCCATGGTTATAGGAGCGACATCGTGCTGGGTTATTCCGCCACTGTAGCGTATGGATACACTTTTAAGCCTTCCTTCGCAAAGCTGGCTGCCGAAATTTCCTAACGATTGAGCTAAATTTATATAAGGAGCCAGAATCTTATAAACCTCGGGTTCGAGCTTCGGATAATTAACCGCGTTACGTATGCCTCTGCCTAACAGATAATCACGCACGCACTCTGCAATCTCAATAGCCACATTCACCTGGGCTTCTTCCGTAGAAGCCCCCAGATGAGGAGAAACTATCAGGTTTTCAAGCTTCAGAAGTTCAGAGTCCGAAGGAAGAGGTTCTTTTTCGAACACATCAAGGCAAGCGCCGGCAATTCTGCCCTGCCTTATTGCCCTTACCAATGCTTCTTCGTCGATAATGCCGCCTCGGGCGCAATTTATAATCCTCACTCCGCTTTTCATTAAAGCGAACTCTTTATCAGAAATCATATGCCAAGTACCTTCTACCAGCGGCGTATGGACAGTAATAAAATCTGAATTCTTTAACAGCTCAGGTAACTCAACCAATACTACACCTAAGCTCTCCCCTATATCTTTAGAAAGGTAAGGATCAAACGCAATAACCTTCATGCCGAAAGAAAGTGCTCGCTTCGCCACCTCTGTGCCGATCCTGCCCAGGCCGATAATGCCCAGGGTCTTTTTATAAAGCTCCACTCCCATAAATTTAGAGCGCTTCCACTCTCCGGATTTCACTGAGTTGTTTGCCTGAGGAATATTCCGCGCCGCTGCAAGCAACATGCTCATTGTGTGCTCGCAGGTTGAAATGGTGTTCCCCGCCGGCGCGTTCATTACCACTATCCCTCTTTCGGTTGCGGCGCTTAGGTCCACATTGTCCAGCCCGACTCCTGCCCGGCCGATAACCCGGAGCTTCCGGGCAGACTTGATAACCTCCCCGGTCACCTTGGTCCCGCTCCTTACTATAAGAGCATCGCATTCTGCCACAGCCTTTATTAACTCCTCCGGCTTCAATCCCGGATTAACATCAACCGCAAATTCTCCGACTTCTTTAAGAATTCTTAACCCTTCTTCTGCCAAAGAGTCGCTCACTAATATCCTCATAAGAACCTCCAATATAGTTACATAATGTTGTGTAAGGTTGCTTAAGGTTACGTAAGGTTACTTTTAAATTGTAACTTTCTGGAACATTATGGAACTTTATGAAACCTTATGTAACCTATTTCAGAAATACCTCCTGAGCTGCCTTAACGCCTGCTCCCAATTGAAATTTGTAACCCATCTGGCATAGAACCTTTTCTAAACAAGAGACTGCCAATATAATATCGAATTCATCGATATAGCCCATATGAGCGATGCGGATAATCTTTCCCTTTAATTGCGCCTGCCCGCCGGCAATGGTAACGCCATATTCCTCGCGCATGGTCTTCACAAGCTTTGCGCCGTCAATACCGGAAGGGACGCGGATTGCCGTGACTACGTCAGAAGCGGCAGCCGGAGCGAACAATTCCAGACCCAATGCCTTTGCTGCCTGCCGCGTAGCTTCGGCCATATTTTTATGGCGCAGAAATGCATTCTCCAAGCCTTCTTCTCTGAGCATCCTTAGAGATTCGTTTAAAGCAACTACCAGGGAAATTGCCGGAGTAAAAGGCGTATCTGTTTTATCCAGGGATTTCTTAGCACTCCTTAAATCAAAATAATATCGAGGCGAATTTGACTGCCCGATTAAATTCCAGGCCTTGGAGCTCACGGAAATAAATCCTAATCCCGGCGGGAGCATCAATCCCTTTTGCGAGCCGGAAACCACCACATCGCAGAACCAGGCATCGGTTAACAAAGGCACTGCGCCTAAACTGCTTATGGCGTCAACCACAAATACCGCCTCGGTATTTTTTATTATTTTGCCTATTGCCTGTATGTCGTTAATCACTCCGGTAGAGGTTTCGCAGTGAGTCGCAAATACCGCCTTTATCTTAGGATTTGACTTTAACCTTTTTCCTATATCTTGGGGCTCAACTGCTTTTCCCCACTCTACCTTGATGACCTCACAATTAACCCCGTAAGCGTGGCAAATCTCCGTCCAGCGCTGGCCAAATTTTCCGCCTTCCACCGTTATTGCCGTATCTTGAGGGGAAAGCAGATTTGCCACAGCTGCTTCCATGACCCCCGTCCCTGAGGAAGCAAAAATAAACACATCGTTATCCGTCTGGAATACATATT
>CAYMKG010000069.1:0-6038 GCA_964391145.1 uncultured Planctomycetales bacterium | reverse complement strand
GGTTTGCGTGAAAGGAGGAGGATATGGCGAGTAAGAGAGGTTTTACGCTGCTGGAGTTAATGATAGTTATTATAATCATTGGCGTTCTGGCAACCCTGGGCCTCGTTCAATACAGGACGGTAGTTGAGAGGTCAAGAGGGGCAGAGCCAAGGCAGATTTTAGGTGCTTTGCGTTCTCAGTGTGCAGCATATTATATGGAAGACGGCAATACCTCTGATTGTAGTGAGGCGAATTTGGGCATAGGTAGTGCTTCTGACCTGATACCCGGCCCAACAGCAAGTCAGTGCCGCTCTTCCCATTTTTTTTATTACGATATTACAGCTAACAGCGGGAATACCTTTACTGTAAGAGCAACCAGATGTGAGTCAGGTGGGAAAGCCCCTCAAGGAGCAAGTGTAACCCCTGACCGCTATATACAGTTATCTACAGATTATTCATCCGGAGTAGACACGTGGAGTAGTAATTTCGGTTATTGAAGGGAGTTTCGGTCTGTATAATCGATTATCTTAGAACACAACTTCAGCAGCAAAGAATTGGCAAGAGGAATAAAATATAAAATGAGAAAGGGTTTTACCCTGCTCGAGTTAATGATAGTTATTATAATCATTGGCGTTCTGGCAACCATAGGCCTTTTCATATATCAGAGAGTAGTTGAGAGGTCAAGAGGGGCAGAGCCAAGGCAGATTTTAGGTGCTTTGCGTTCTCAGTGTGCAGCATATTATATGGAAGACGGCAATACCTCTGATTGTAGTGAGGCGAATTTGGGCATAGGTAGTGCTTCTGACCTGATACCCGGCCCAACAGCAAGTCAGTGCCGCTCTTCCCATTTTTTTTATTACGATATTACAGCTAACAGCGGGAATACCTTTACTGTAAGAGCAACCAGATGTGAGTCAGGTGGGAAAGCCCCTCAAGGAGCAAGTGTAACCCCTGACCGCTATATACAGTTATCTACAGATTATTCAACCGGAGTAGACACGTGGAGTAGAAATTTCAGGTATTAACAATTTCTAATTATGATTAAGCCGCATAAAGCAATTACCCTGATAGAAATATTAACGGTTATTATTATTATTGGAATTCTAGTAGCGCTGGCACTACCAAATTTCGGGACAATGAAAGAAAGGGCGTTAGATAGAGAAGCGAAAGCAAATCTTAAGCTGATTCAGGCTGCGGAAAAGATATACCGAATGGAGGTAGGGCGTTATTTTCCGGTGGATGGTTCTACCGAAAGCACTATCAATAACATAAACACAAATTTAAGACTCTCTTTGACCGAGCGCAATTGGGATTATTCTGTAACCGGCGGCGATAACTTAAGTTCTCAAGCTACACGCTCAGCTTCCGGTTGGGAAAGAGATTATTACATCGATCATGATGATGAAGAGGCGTGTTGTTGTCCTCGCGATTCACGTTGCCCTTCGCAAGATTGGTGTCCATCTTGCCCATAATAAACACTAAAAGATACCCTTCAAAAAAAGCCGGTTTAACTCTCGTAGAGATTCTCGTCTCAATGCTTATCTTTGCTTTAATAATGGGAGGTCTTGCTAATTTATTTGTTGTCACCAAGCGACATATTTTACACGCTCATGCCCGAATAGCAGCAGGAGAATTGGGCAGGTATTTCTTAGACCCTTTGCAAACGCATGTAAGGCAGGATACCTGGGGCACATCAAACAATTACCTTACCATTGGCGAATACAGAAGTCCGAATAATCCCTGTTCGGATTATGCCACTTACACTCCTGTTTCATGGCTTGAGGAGCCACAGTTGAATAACATCACTTATTACTCCGCACAAAAAGTTGAGGACAAAGACGGCTTGCGCAAAGTAAAGCTTATCATCTGCTGGCAGGAGCCTGCTCCATAATTCATATGGTAAGTTTTTCCAAACGTTCGATTACTCTGGCAGAATTGCTTGTTGCTATTGTGCTGGTCGGGCTTTTGGTTATAGCGGTGTTTAACCTGGATAATTACGCCCGCTTCCATTTGATTACCTCTGACCGCCGGGCGCGATTACAAAATGAGGCCTCTTATTGCATCGAACAAATAGTTAAAGAGGCTATACGGGGAATAGGTTATGTTAACGATCAGGCAGTAGTTTGCACAGCAGATGACTTAAGGATAAGATATGATGATAATAATGATAGTCCTAATGGTCAGATAGATTCTACAACTCTACCCGGTGGAGATACGCTGGTTAGATTCTATAGAGATGTCGGTACAGCTCCTTATGAACTTCGATACTATCCTGATTTTGCTCGTAATCCAGGAGATTTCGAGGTGCTTACCAATAAAATTGTTAATCATCTTTTGACACCCGCAGTAGATATATTTACTTGGGAAGATATAGATGGAGATGGAAATAATGATATTGTTCGTATAGAATTAGTTTTACGTCACCATGTGGCAAGCAGCGAGAGTATTGATAATCCACAACTGCGAATGATTTCACGCGTATATTGTCGCTCTGAGTCACTAAGATAGAGACATTCTACTTCGCGTTTTTAAGGGACACCCTTTGCACTGAATATAAGAGTGCCCTTTTTTTATTGCTGACTAAGAGAAAATGTGATAAATTGTAGTCAAGGGGGCCATAGTTAAACGGGATAACATGGCGTTCGCAACGCTAAATTCCGGGTTCGATTCCCGGTGGCTCCACTTATTAGCTCATAGTTCATAGGTCATAGCTGTCGATTGACAAATAAGAAGTAGGTGATTTAACAACTAGTAAAATGATAATTTCAACCCATCTTTAACGCAGATTCTCGCAAATCTAACGCAGATTTACGCAGATAAATCTTCTAATCTGCGACCATCTGCGTGAAATCTGCGATTATCTGCGTTCAAGGGGTAGTTCTTAAATTGGTTAATAAGAGAATAACAACGCAGTTGTTTGAAGTTAAATAATTATGAGTATCAGGAAATTTTTAATCAATTTTCGCTCAATTCTGTGTTTCCTGTTTCTTTTTGGTTTAATTAGCTTATGTTTTTATTTCCCCGCTTTTCTTACACCGTTAAGAAATTTACATCTTGAGGGGTTGGCCCGGGAGTCACTCAAGGAAGCCTATTTTTATAAAAAGCTCGACAATCAAAATGTGCAGTGTATGCTCTGCCCCCGCAGGTGTATTATCCCCCCGGGTAAAAGGGGCTACTGCGGAGTCCGCGAGAATCGCAACGGAGTCTTATACAGTCTTGTTTACGCTAAGCCTTGTGCCGTGCATATCGACCCTATCGAAAAAAAGCCGCTTTTTCATTTTCTACCGGCGAGTTTCGCTTTTTCAATTGCTACTGTCGGTTGCAATTTGGATTGCCTATTTTGCCAGAACTGGCAGATATCCCAGGCAAGGCCCGAAGAGGTGAATTATACCTATCTGGAGCCAGAAGAGCTGGTTGAAAGGGTAAGGAAGTCCGGCACAACCATAATAGCTTATACTTATACCGAGCCAACAATATTTTACGAATATATGTACGATACGGCCAGGCTGGCTAAGTCCCAGGGCATAAAGAATGTGATGCACTCAAACGGCCATATTAACGAGGAGCCCTTAAGGCAATTATGCAAATACCTCGATGCGGCAAATATAGATTTAAAGGGATTCAGCCAGAAATATTACGGCGAAATGACGCAAGGCACTCTCGATTCGGTGCTCAGGACTTTAAAGATTCTTAAGGAAGAGGGGGTTTGGGTTGAGATTACCAATTTGATTCTACCCGGATATAATGACGACGAGGAAACTATTATAAAGATGTGCCTATGGATTAAGGAGAATTTAGGAGACGATGTTCCGCTTCATTTTTCCCGTTTCTGGCCGATGTATAAAATGCTCTCTCTGAATCCCACACCGGTTGCCACTCTTGAGAAAGCAAGGAGAATTGCTCTTGACTGTGGCCTGAAATATGTTTACATAGGCAATGTTCCCGGGCATAAGGGAGAAAATACCTATTGCCCGAGCTGCGGCAAGGCAGTTATTAAAAGAAGTGGTTACTCTATCTTAGAGGTGAATTTAGATGAAGAGGGCAGATGTAAGTTTTGCGGAGAGAAAATCTCAGGGGTCTGGCAGTAAAAACCAAATATTAAAATTTTGGATTTTACTATGCACTTTTACCTTTTACCTTTTGCCTTTTACCTTTTACTGCTATGCCGAGGAAATCAAGCAGCCGAATGCTAGCGGCCAGTTTTACCCGGCAGACCCCCAGGTATTATCTAAGACCCTTGAGGGGCTTTTATCCGAGGCCAAATCCGAGGAAATCAAGGGGGATATCCTGGCCCTTATTTTGCCCCACGCCGGCTATGAGTTTTCCGGAAGAACCGCTGCCAGCGGATACAATACGATAAAAGGCAGGGATTACGATACGGTTATTCTCCTGGGGCCAAGTCACTTTGTAGGCTTCAAGGGAGCTGCGCTCTGGCCGAAAGGCGCCTTTCGCACCCCCCTGGGAGAGATTCCGGTTGACGACTCAGTTTCCTACAGTTTGATGCTTTCCTCCCCGGTTTTTTTCTCTTACCCGGAAGCGTTTAGCCGCGAGCATTCGATTGAGGTTCAGCTTCCCTTTCTGCAAAAGATACTCGGCGAATTTAAGATAGTGCCGATTGTTTTAGGTCAGGTTGATTTTTACGATTGCCAGCACATATCCGCCGTCATCAGTAAACTTATTAAAGAAAAGAAATGTTTACTTATAGCAAGCACTGATATGTATCACGGCTTTAATTATAAGGAGGCAGAGTTAATAGATATTTACACACTATCTTTAATTAAGAAGCTGAATTCCAAAGAACTTTACGAAAGTATTCAGGCGGAAAAAGCCATGCTGTGCGGCTGGGCGGCAGTTACTGTCTCGATGCTGGTCGCCGAAGACCTCGGCTATAGACAGGTTAAGGTTATTGATTATACCAATAGCGTAAAGGTTACCGGAAGAAATCAAGTCGGAGAGTATTGCGTCGGATACAGTTCCGTGGTTATATATAAGGAAGTTGCCGAAAAAGGGGGAGTAATGCTTAACCAGAAACAAAGAAGAAAATTGTTAGAGATAGCCCGTGATTCAATCGAAACCTATTTAAAGACCGGAAAAAGATTGGGACTCAGCGAAAGCGAGCCTGCTTTGTTAGAGCATTGCGGCGCTTTTGTTACCCTGCGCAAAAGAAATCAACTGCGCGGCTGTATAGGTAACATTATAGGTAATCAGCCGCTTTATTTAACCATCCGCGATATGGCTGTTGAGGCGGCGGTAAATGACCCCCGGTTTACGCCGGTGACAGAAGAAGAGCTGCCGGAAATAGAGATTGAGATTTCGGTGCTTTCTCCTTTGAAACAAATAGAGGACCCCGATGAAATTAAAATGGGGCAACACGGAGTTTTAGTAAGGAAGGGTTATCGAAGCGGGGTATTTTTACCCCAGGTTGCTACGGAAACCGGCTGGACAAAAGAAGAATTTCTCTCCAATCTCTGCGCGCACAAGGCAGGATTGTCTCCTTCGGCGTGGAAAGACCCGTCGACGGAAGTCTACATCTTTACCGCTGAGGTATTTTCTGAGAAAAATTACTAACCGTTACTGATATTAACTTTCAGTAGCCCAGTGGATAAAATAATCGTTGGTTTATTTATCTCCGGTTTACTATTGGGTTCGGGTCCGTGCCTGGCCACTTGCGGCCCGGTGCTTATTTCTTACATCGCTGCCACAAAACAGAATCCAGGGCAGGGTGTTTGGGCCTGGTTTTTGTTTTCGCTGTCCAGAATTTGCGTGTATTTAATTTTAAGCTTAGCAATATTTTTATTAGGAGAATTTGTGGTGAAGCAAAATTTAATAAATATCGCTACATTTATTTAGCCGGAGGATTAATTATTATTTTAACCGGATTTTTTATAATTATAAGAGGTTCGATAAAGCCTTTTAGAAATTTGGAAAACCGGGGAGCTGTTTGTCGGCGGTCAAGTATGCAGCCGATAACGGGGGGTTGATACCCGGAATGTTGTTAAGTCACCCCAAAATTTATTACTCCTTTCGTTTTATCTGCGGTTTAATCATCGTGTTTTTTG